>JAJUFW010000710.1 GCA_029263555.1 Alphaproteobacteria bacterium | reverse complement strand
GAAGGGCGGCAGGACACAGGGGATCGCGCTCGATGCCCGGACGGCCTGCCAGAGCAGACCGGAGCGGATCAGTTCCGGGCGCTTGGCCGAAAGATTGGTGGCGACCGCGATGAACGGCTTCCAGCAATCCTCTACCAGGGTCTCCCGGCCGTAGGCTTCGGCCAAGGCGTCGTCGAAAACCTTGTGGTCCAGCAGGGCGTGGCGCGGCCAGGTCAGCCGCTTGAAGCTCCGGCGCCGGACGAAGATCTCCTGGGTGCCCCGGGTCAAGGTGTTGTGGTCGCCGAGAAAGGCGAAACCGGCCAGCATCGCCGCGCCGACGCTCGTCCCCATGAAGATGTCGAATGTCGCCCCGTATTCGCTGAAGGCGCGGTAGATGCCGACATGCGCGGGGCCATGGCCGCCGCCGCCGCCGGCGACGAAGCCGACGGCCCGCCCGGTCAGGAAGCGGATGAGAGCGTCGAGGTCGCTGTCGTCTTCAAGCGACACATGATGGTGCATATGCACCGCCATGCGCCGCAGCCAGGGCGTCGTCCCGGACACGACGCCGGTGCGCCGCTTGTGGATCCTGACCAGTCGGCGGCTCTCGACCGGATGAAGGCTGGATACCATCGCCTCTGTCGGCGTCAGTTCGCCCCCAGGGGCTTCGCCCTCGGTGACCATGACGACTTCATCGGCCTGGCGAATGCATTGGCGCGTCCAGTCCGTCAGGCTGAAATCGGCGAACAGGAAGATCGGCCCCGAGATGCTTTCCTTCCGGTCGAGCCATTCCGCGACGCGCATCCCGTCATGCGACACGTCGCCGACCTGCGCCGAAAGAACCGCATGGTTGATGACGGTATGGCCGCCGGCCGACAGCCGGCGCTCCATGCGATCGAAGAAGGCGACCGGCGTCGGGACATGCCCCCCGGCAACGAAGGCGATGATGCGCCCGGCCTGGCGCTCGACCCTTTTCGGGAGCGCTTCGGTGCGCAGGCGATGGGCCATCGTCTCCAGAAGAATGCGCGAGAATTCCGGAGCGTCGCGCAGCAGGGCCTCGTAGTCGGCCCGCGAGATCGCCAATAACTCTCCGTCCCGCTTCGCGACGACACTTTCGGCGTAATCCCCGCCGGAGAAGAATGCGTCCTCGCCGATCAGCTGTCCGCGGCACCTTTCGCCGCAACCGCCCCCCTTCCCGTTCAGGAGAACGAAGGCACCATGGAGAACGATGAAAAGAGAATCGGCGGCCGTTCCTTCGGCGACCAGGGTTTCGCCCCGGCCGATCTGCTTGCGCGTGGAATATCGTTCAAGCTTTTTCCGTTGCCCAGAGGTCAGTCGGCCGAGAATGCCTGACGTCTCCTCACAGTCGAGCTGGTCCATAAGCCCCCCGCCATTTCCCGCTCAAGAGGATCTTCTGGGCGAGACCTACGACTTCCGCGGGTGCGAATGAATACCATAAACCGGGTATGGGGCACCGTCCGGAAGGTGCAGCGGAAGGCACAGCAGCAACTCGCTTCCCCCCTCCTTCCTCATCAGCGATACATGACCGCCAAGCTGGCGAGCGCGCCGCTGCATATTGCTCAGGCCGTTGCCCTTGCCGGGCGGCATCGCCGGCGAGCCGTCATTTGCGACGG
>JAJUFW010000058.1 GCA_029263555.1 Alphaproteobacteria bacterium | reverse complement strand
CGCTTCGGCAAACATTCGATTCCCCGTGACCGTCGATTTCCAGATGGTCACGGGCGGCGCCCGCGCCTACCCGATCCTCACAAGGCGTGGCCGCCGGCGACCTGGACGACCTGTCCCGTGATCCACGAGGACGCGTCGCTCAGGAAGAAGAGGACGGGGCCGGCGACGTCGCCGGGCTCGCCCAGGCGGCGGAGCGGGCTGGCGGGGGGGACCTGAGTCGCCAGGGCATCGTCGATATAGCCGGTCTGCACCGGCCCCGGCGCGATGGCGTTGACGGTGATCCCCATGGGGCCGAGCTCGATCGCGGCGGCCCGCGTCATCGCCTCCAGCGCCGCCTTGCTGGTGCCGTAGAAGACCTGGCCCGGAAAGGCGCGCGCCGCATCCGTGCTGATGTTGACGATGCGGCCGGCGGAGCCCCCGCGCGCCGACAGCGCACGGGCGAAAGCCGACATCAGCAGGGTGGGAGCCGCCAGATTGACGTCATAGTGCCGGCGGTAGCGCCCGAAATCCGCGTCCAGGACCGAATCCGGCAGCTCGCACGCGGCCGCATTGTTGACGAGACCGTCCAGCGGGCCGACCGCCGTCTCGGCCGCGGCGATCAGGCCGCCGATCTCCTCCGGTTTCGAGAGATCGGCGGGAACGATGGCGGCTCTGCCGCCGCAGCGGCGGATGGCATCGGCAATCTCGGCCGCCGCTTCCTCGCCCAGGATGGTATGGGCGGCCCCTTCCGGCGCCCCGGTCGCCGGCAGGTAATGGACCGCGACGTTGCATCCCTGGTCGCCGAGGGCGGTCGCGATGGCGCGTCCGATGCCGGAATTGGCGCCGGTTACGAGATAGGTCCTGCCGGAAAGGCCGAAATCGACAGTCATGCATGGGTTCCCGGAATTCGATACCACGGTCATGCGGGAAGCGCCGTCGGCGCTTCCCGCACTGCACGATCGCGCGAACGAGGTCGCGATCGGATCTCAGTCGCGGGTCCGGTCTGCCATGCCATACTCCCTTCAGCGACCGGGACCTTAGCCTTTCGACGAGCCGGAGGAAAGACGCGGGCTGAGGCCCGCGGCCCCGCTTCGCCGCAACTTGTTTGAAGGGGGCCTCTCATGGCCCTATTCCATCATCATCCTTCCACCGCAAGGAAATGGCGCGACAGCATGGTGACGGTTCGAAAGACAGGGGCCCGGGACGCCGAACGGCTGCCTGACATCGAACGGTCGGCGGCCCGCGCCTTTCTCGCCCTGCCCGATCTCGCCTGGATCGCCGGGGACGATGTCCAGCCGGCGGAGCGCCACCGCGAGCTGATCGCGGGCGGCCATGCCTGGGTCGCGGTCGATTCGGATGACGCGCCGGTCGGCTTCCTGGCGGCTGAAAAGCTCGACGACACGCTCCATGTCTGGGAGCTTGCCGTTCGGCACGATTGGCAGCGCCGCGGTATCGGCCGGGCGCTTCTCGCCCGGGCCGTCGAGGCGGCGAGGGCGGAGGGCCTTGCCGCCGTCACGCTGACGACCTTCCGCGACGTCGCCTGGAACGAGCCCTTCTATCGGAGATTCGGCTTCCGGATTCTGGCGGCCGACGCCGTGCCCCGTCACCTGAAAAAGGTCCTGGAGGCGGAAGCGGCTCATGGCCTGCCCCCGGGCCGGCGATGCGCGATGGCGCTGACGCTCGCCGGACGCCGGATGGACGCCGTGCGCCGACGCATCGCCTCGGGCCCGCAAACCGCGTTCTCAGGGGCGTGAGGGCGCCACGGCGGGAACGGCCGGCCTGTCGTCGATCGGGAAATGCAGGAGAGCCGCGAACAGGCCGGCGACGGCGGTCGCCTTCCAGATCAGCCCGTAGGATCCGGTCACGTCGAAGACATAGCCGCCGAGCCAGCTGCCGAGAAAGGACCCGACCTGGTGGCTGAGGAAGCAGACGCCGAACAGCGTGCCGAGATGCCGGGTCCCGAAGACCTTGGCGACCAGCCCCGTCGTCAGCGGCACCGTACCGAGCCAGGCGAGGCCCATCACCGCGGCGAACAGCACGACCGACAGCTCCGTCTTCGGAAGCAGGAAGAAGAGGGCGATCGCCACCCCGCGGAGGAGATAGATCCAGCCCAGCACGTGCTGCTGCCGGAACCGCCCGCCCAGCCAGCCACAAGCCCAGCTTCCGATCATGTTGAAGAGCCCGATGAGCGCGAGCGCGGTCGCGCCCAGCGCCGCCGGCATGTGGCAGAGCAGGAGATAGGCCGGAAGATGGGTGACGATGAAGGCGAGCTGGAAGCCGCAGGTGAAGAAGCCGAGCGTCAGCAGGCGGTAGCCCCGGTGGCCCAGGGCCTGGCCCACGGCCTCCCGCAGCGGCACCGCCGCCGCCTCCCGAGGGACGGCGCGGTCGGGCGGCCGGCGTTCCAGGAGAAGGCCGAGCGGCGCCGCCAGCAGGACCGCGCCGGCGAGGACCAGGAGCGACGTCGCGGTGCCGGAGGTCTGGTTCACGCCTTCGGCCACCGGCACCAGCAGGACCTGGCCCAGGGACCCGCCAGCGCTAGCCAGCCCCATGACCTGGCTGCGCTTCTCCGGCGGCGCGTTCCGACCGACGGCCGTCAGGACGACGCCGAAGCTCATGCAGCTGACCCCGACGCCGACCAGCACCCCCATGCCCAGCACCAGGATCGCGCCCGACGTCGAGAGCGCGGCGGCGGACAGCCCGAGCGCGAAGGTGACGGCGCCGAAGAAAACGACCGGGGCCGCGCCCCAGCGGTCGGCGGCCGCGCCGGCAAAGGGCTGGGCGATGCCCCAGACCAGGTTGTGGACTGCGATCGCGAACGCTATGAGGGTCACCGGCAGGCCGCGGTCGAAGGAGAAGGGTCCGACGAACAGCCCGAAGGTCTGCCGGATGCCGAGCGCCGCGCTCATGATCAGCGCCGCGGCCAGGACGGCGATGACGACGCCGCCGGACTTGCCGGTCCACTGCCCTACTGGCGACATGGCTCTTCCCGTCTCACGGATGGTCGCGGATGGTGGACGGCAGCCTAGGCCGGCGCTTCGTCGTCCGTCTTGAACGGTTGTGCGGGAACGGAACCGGCGCCGGACGGCGGTCAGCCGGACGGCTCGCCGTCGCGGAAGGCGACGAAGGTGCCCCGCTCCATGACCCGCCACGGCTCGCCGACCGTGAGCGGCCGGGTCGCGATCACGGTCACGACGTCGTCGGGCGTGGTCTCGCGGGAGAAGTCGACGGTCAGGTCCTCGTCGATCAGGGTCGCAGGCCCGAAGGGCGCGCGCCGGGTCAGCCAGGCAAGTTCGGTGCTGCAGAAGCAGAAGAGGGCGCGCCCCTCGCTCAGCAGCATGTTGAAGACGCCGAGGCGGTTCAGCTCCTGCGCCAGCCGCCGGATCTCCGCGGCCAGGGTCTTCACCGGCGGCGGTCTGTCCCAGCGGCGGCGCAACTGCTCCAGCATCCAGCAGAAGGCATGCTCGCTGTCGGTCGTCCCGACCGGCCGGTAAAAGCCGAGCGGCAGCCGCTTCACGCCCTTCAGCTGGCCGTTATGGGCGAAGACCCACAGCCTGCCCCAAAGCTCGCGGATGAAGGGATGGGTGTTCTCCAGCGCGATCCGGCCCCGATTCGCCCGGCGGATGTGGCAGATGACGGAGCGGCTCTTGATCGAATAGCTGCGAACGAAGCGGGCGATCTCGGAGCGGGAGCTCGGCGCCGGATCGTGGAAGCTGCGGCAGCCCTTGCCGTCATAGAAGGCGATGCCCCAGCCGTCGCTATGCGGGCCGGTCTGCCCGCCGCGCCGCATCAGCCCGGCGAAGCTGAAGCAGATGTCGGTCGGGGTGTTCGCGGACATGCCCAGAAGCTCGCACATGGGCGCAATCGCTCCTTATCGGCGCCGGGGCTCCGGTTCCCGGCACGCTCAGACTTCGTGGCGGCGGACGACGGCGGTCGGGACCAGGGCCCAGTACCGTCCCTTGGCCCGCATCGCGCCGGCGATGGTCCCGGCCTCCGCGCCGTAGCCCCAGAAGACGTCGCCCCGGACGGGGCCGCGGATCGCGCTGCCGGTGTCCTGGGCGACCATCAGCCGCTGCAGGCGGCCCTCCGCCGGGACGCCGTCGATGTCGACCCAGAAGGGATACCCCAGCGACCACGTCCGCTGGTCGACGGCAAGCGAACGGCCGGGGGTCAGCGGGCGCCCCAGCGAGCCGCGGGCGAAGCCGTCCTCCAGGCTGAAATAGATATAGGCCGGGTTCAGATTCATCAGCGCCCGCGCCCGGTCGGGATTGGCCTCGAGCCAGGCCCGGATGAAGGGCATCGACATCTCCTCCCGCGTCGCCTCGCCCCATTCGATGAGGGTGCGGCCGATCGCGTGATAGGGATGGCCGTTGGTGCCGGCATAGCCCAGCATGACCGTCGATCCGTCGGGCAGCAGGACCCGGCCCGATCCCTGTATCTGCATGAAGAAGAGGTCGACCGCGTCGTCCAGCCACAGGATCTCGAGGCCCCGTCCGGCCAGGGCGCCCGCCTCGATCTCCGCCCGGGACAGGCTCGCCAGATCCCCGGGCGGCGGCCCGTAGACCGGGACGCGGAAGCGGTCCGACGGCGTCCGGCTGCCGCGCACCTCGGGGACGTAGTATCCGGTGAAAAGGCCGGTCCGGTAATCCTCCGCCTCCGGATCGGCGACCGAGACGGGCGTGAACCAGCGTTCGAAGAAGGCGCGCGCGGTGGCATCGTCCCCCTGCGGCAGCGCTGCCAGGTCGCGGCAGATGGGTCGCCAGTCGGCAACCGTGCCTTCGAAGCCGGGATAGACGAGGCGCTGTTCGTCGGCGAGGCGCGCGAAGGCCCGGCAGCTCTCGGCGACCGCCGGCAGGGCGGCGGCGTGGCTGTCGCGCTCCCAGCCCGGCAGATAGACGAAGCTCGTCGGACGGTGGTCCGGACCGGCGCAGGCGGTCATGAGAAGCAGCGCAGCGGCGATGAGGCCGTGCTGACGGAAACGCATTCGGAAATCTGCCCCCCGTCGGTCGTGGAACGGGCGGCCGCCCCGCCCCTTCGGGGACAGCCGCTCCCGTCTCTAGCCCGGCCGCCCGCGCCGATCAATCCGGCTTGGCGACCGTGCCGACCCTGGATTCGACCGAAATCGGCGGCGGGTTGGCAAGGGTCTGGTAGATCACGCAGTAGCGTTCGGTGAGCTGGATCAGCTTGGCGACCGTCTGCTCGTCGGCGTCGGTGTCCAGCTCGAAGGACAGGCGGATCCCGGTCAGTCCGACCGGCACCTCCTTCGAGACGCCGAGCGTACCCCGCGCGTCGAAGGTGCCGTCGGCGCGGACCCGGGCGCCGCGGAGCCCGATGCCCATCGCGGTCGCGACGCTGCGCAGCGTCACCCCGGCGCAGGCGACCAGGGCCTGCAGCAGCATGTCGCCCGAACAGGCCTCGCTGCCGTCGCCCCCGGTCGAGGGATGCAGCCCGGCGACGATAGGCCCGGCCCAGCTGTCGACCGTGCAGGTCAGGCCGTCGCCTTCGAAGCGGCCCTCGGCGTGCAGGGGAACGAGCGCGCTGTCCGGGTCCTCCCGGTAGCGGGCCTTGATCGGCGCCTGCAGTGAGCGAAGGGCGGCTGCGTCCATGGGTTCGGCTCCTTGTCCCCGTGTTCTCGTCAATGGTCCCCGATGGTGGGGCAAGCGGCGTCCGCTGTCACCTCTCGTGTCGTCCATGGCTGCCGCAGCCGCAGGACGGCGCGCCGGTACCCTCGGCGACGACCGACCGGAACCGGCCTTGCGCATCCATGACCAGAAGGTCGCCATGGTCCATGTCGTAATAGAAGCCGTGGAGGGCGAGGCGGCCGTCTTCGACGCGTTCCTTCACCCAGGGGAAGGTCATGAGATTGCCGAGCGACAGGCGCACGCCTTCCTGCTCGCATAGGCGCTGGGCCGCTTCGATGTCGCCGCCCGCGGCGGCCAGCGCGCGCTCCCGGGCGGCCGTCGCGATCCGCATCCAGGGCAGCACGAAGTCGCCGGGATTGCCCGCCGGCCCCTGCAGCAGGGCATGGATGCCGCCGCAATGGGCGTGCCCCAATACGATCAGATGGGAGACGCCCAGCGATCGCACGGCGAACTCCAGCGCGGCGCTGGTGCCGTGATGGTCGGTGCTGGCCTGGAAGGGCGGGACCAGGTTGGCGATGTTGCGCACGACGAAGATTTCGCCCGGCTCCTGCCCGAAGATCATCTGCGGATCGACGCGCGAATCCGAACAGCCGATGACCATCGCCCGGGGCGCCTGGCCGCGCGTGAGCGCCTCGAACAGCTCGCGGTTCTCCCGCCAGTAGCTCTCGCGGAACCGGCGGAAGCCTTCGATCAACTGGTCCATGTCTAAATTTCCACACTGCCGGCGGACCCGTCGCGCGGAGCCTTCCATGGAATGGAACGACCCGGGGCTGGCGCGGGGCTCCGATGAAAAACCCCCGCCGGCAGACCCGGCGGGGGCATTGTCAACAACGACCTGCGGCCATGCCCGGATCAGGCGGCCTCGCGCAGGATCGAGCGCAGGACGTAGTGAAGGATGCCGCCGTTGCGGAAATACTCCAGCTCGTCCAGCGTATCGATCCGGCAGAGGAGCGGGACCTCGTCCCGGCTGCCGTCCTGGCGGACGATGGTCAGCGTCATCTCGGCCCGGGGCTTCAGCCCCTCGGCGATGCCCAGGATGTCGAAGGTCTCGGTGCCGGTGAGCTTCAGGTCGTGGCGGGTCATGCCGTTCTGGAACTGCAGCGGCAGGACGCCCATGCCGACCAGGTTCGAGCGGTGGATGCGCTCGAAGCTCTCGGCCACCACGGCCTTCACGCCCAGGAGCCGCGTGCCCTTGGCCGCCCAGTCACGGGACGAGCCGGTGCCGTACTCCTTGCCGGCGAAGACCAGGAGCGGCACGCCTTCCGACTGGTAGCGCATCGCCGCGTCGTAGATCGGCAGCACGTCGCCCGAAGGATAGTGCTTCGTGAAGCCGCCCTCGGTGCCGGGCACCATCTCGTTGCGGATGCGGATATTGGCGAAAGTGCCCCGCATCATCACCTCGTGGTTGCCGCGGCGGGCGCCGTAGGAGTTGAACTCCCGCGGGGGCACCTGATAGCCGGTCAGGTAAAGCCCGGCCGGGCTGTCGCTCTTGATCGAACCGGCCGGCGAAATGTGGTCGGTCGTGACCGAATCCGCCAGCGCGGCCAGCGCCCGGGCGCCGCGGATATCGGTGACCGGATCGGGGTCGCGCTTCATGTTCTCGAAGAAGGGCGGCGACTTCACATAGGTGGAGGTCACGTCCCAGCGATAGGTCATGCCCTCCGCCGTCTCGATCGTCTGCCACTCCTTCGGGCCTTCGAAGACGTTGCTGTAGCGGCTGCGGAACATCTCCGGCGTCAGCGCCTTCTGGACCGTCTCGGCGATCTCGCTGTTGCTGGGCCAGATGTCCTTCAGATAGACGGGCTGGCCGTCGGAGCCGGTGCCCAGCGGCTCGGTCGTCAGATCGATCTTCATCGTGCCGGCGAGGGCGTAGGCGACGACCAGCGGCGGCGAGGCCAGGTAGTTGGACTTGACGTCGGGGTTGATGCGGCCCTCGAAGTTCCGGTTGCCGGACAGGACCGAGACGACGTGCAGGTCGTTCTTCTGGATCGCGGCCGAGATCTGCTCCGGCAGCGGGCCGGAGTTGCCGATGCAGGTCGTGCAGCCGTAGCCGACCAGGTTGAAGCCCAGCGCGTCCAGGTCCTCCTGCAGGCCGGCGGCGGCGTAGTAGTCGCTGACCACCTGCGAGCCCGGGGCGAGCGAGGTCTTGACCCATGGCTTCACCTTCAGCCCCTTGCGGCGGGCGTTCCGCGCGAGCAGGCCGGCCGCCAGCATGACGCTGGGGTTGGAGGTGTTGGTGCACGAGGTGATGGCGGCGATCACCACGTCGCCATGGGTGATCGTGTAGTCGGCGCCCTCGACCTCCACCGGCTTGTCCAGGGCGGCGTCCTCGGTCGAGGCGGCGCCCAGATCCTTGGCGAGATGCGCCTTGAAGGCGGCGGAGGCCGCCGACAGAAGCACCCGGTCCTGCGGACGGCGCGGGCCGGCCAGCGACGGCTCGACATCGCCCAGGTCCAGCTCCAGCGTATCGGTGAAAACCGGATCGGGCGAGTTGGCGTCGCGCCACATGCCCTGCTCGCGGGCATAGGCCTCGACCAGCTTCACCGTGTCCTCGTCGCGCCCGGTGAAGCGCAGATAGTTCAGGGTCTCCTGGTCGATCGGGAAGAGACCGCAGGTCGCGCCGTATTCCGGCGCCATGTTGCCGATGGTCGCCCGGTCGGCGATCGACATCCCGTCGAGACCGCTGCCGTAGAACTCGACGAACTTGCCGACGACGCCCTTCTTGCGCAGCATCTCGGTGACCGTGAGCACGAGGTCGGTCGCCGTCGCGCCTTCCTTCAGCCGGCCGGTCAGCTTGAAGCCGATGACCTCGGGGATCAGCATCGAGATCGGCTGGCCCAGCATCGCCGCCTCCGCCTCGATGCCGCCGACGCCCCAGCCCAGAACGGCCAGGCCGTTGACCATCGTCGTGTGGCTGTCGGTGCCGACCAGCGTGTCGGGATAGGCGACCATGCGGCCGGTGGCGCGGTCCTCCTCGGCCCAGACGGTCTTGGCCAGATATTCCAGGTTGACCTGGTGGCAGATGCCGGTGCCCGGCGGCACCACGCGGAAATTGTCGAACGCCTTCTGGCCCCAGCGGAGGAACGCATACCGCTCCCGGTTGCGCTCGAACTCGCGCACGACGTTGCGCTGGAAGGCGGTGGGGGTGCCGAATTCGTCGACCATCACGGAGTGGTCGATGACCAGGTCGACGGCGGACAGCGGATTGATGCGCTTCGGATCACCGCCCAGCGACACCATCGCCTCGCGCATCGCGGCCAGGTCGACCACGGCCGGGACGCCGGTGAAATCCTGCATCAGCACGCGAGCCGGGCGATAGGCGATCTCCCGGTCGCTGCGGCGCTCCTTCTGCCATTCGACCACCGCCTTCGCGTCGTCCACCGTGACCGAACGATCGTCTTCGAAGCGCAGCAGGTTCTCCAGCAGCACCTTCAGCGAGAAGGGGAGGCGCGAGATGTCGCCCAGCTGCCTCTCCGCCTCCTTGAGGCTGAAATAGTCGTACTCCCGGCCGTCGACCTTGAGGGTCCGGCGGGTCTTCAAAGTATCGTGTCCAGTGAACGTCAAGGGGGTGACTCCTCTTGGCCGGCGGCGCGCCCCTCTCCCAAGGTGCCGCCGGGGCGTCATGACAAATCAGAGCGACCTAACGCGATCTCCATGTAATGGTTTTTCGGTCGACGATCAAATGCCCGCTCCGGTGGTTGCGTTCCGCCGGCAGGGCCTAGGACCGTCGCCCGCGGTCCGCCCGGTTCACGATCAGGATGCCGCCCGCAACGAGGACCACGCCGACCGCCTCCGGCCACCCGGCCGATTCCCCCAGCACCGCCCAGGCGAGGCTCATGCCGAAGACGGGGTTGAGGAAGTGATAGGCCGACGCCTCGGTCGCCGAGCCGCGCTTCAGAAGCGTGAACCACAGGACGGTCGCGAGGATCCCGGGCACCAGCACGATATAGGCGAAGGCGATCAGAAGGCCGGCGTCGGGCCGGATGCTGCCCGGGTCTTCGAAGGCGATTGCGAAGGGAAGGAGCGTCGCGCTTCCGATCAGCATCTGCAGCCCGACGACCATCAGCAGGCCGGTCCCGAAATCGGCCCGCTTGACCAGCACCGTCCCGGTCGCAAGCCCGATCACGCCCAGAAAGGCGATGAGGGCGCCGAACGGCGCTTCCCCGGCGCCGCCGGCGAGCCGGCTGTGAAGGATGAAGACGACGCCGGCGAAGCCCAGCACCAGGCCGGCGACTTTCAGGGGACCGACCCTTTCGCCGAGGGCGAGCGGCGCCAGCACCGCCATGACGAGCGGCAGGGACGACCCGATGATCGCGGCCAGCCCCGCCGAGATCATCGTCATCGCCACGAACATCAGGCCGAGATAGAGGGTGTTCTGGCAGACCCCGAGGATCGCGACGCCCGTCCATTGCTCCCGCGTGCGGGGCAGCCGGTCGCCCATCAGGAGGGCAATGGCGGCGGCCAGCAGCCCGGAGACCGCGAAGCGGGCGGACAGGAGAAGGAGCGGCGGCGACGAGGCGAGCGCGACCTTCGCGGCGGGAAAGG
>JAJUFW010000438.1 GCA_029263555.1 Alphaproteobacteria bacterium | reverse complement strand
GGTCGACCGCGAGCTCGGGCGCCGGTCGATGCAGCTCATGGCGGAACAGGTGATGCCGCGCGTCAACGCCGCGATCGGCGAAGCCGGAACCGACGAGGCCGCGGCATGAATGCGGTCGAGAGGGTCGTGTCCGGCGACGCGACGATCGCCGCGCGGGTCGATGGCGCGCCAGGCAAGCCCTGGATCGTCCTTTCGAATTCACTCGCCGCCGATATGAGCATGTGGGACGACCAGGTCCCCCTGCTGACGAAGACGCACCGTGTCCTGCGCTACGACACGCGTGGGCATGGAGAAAGCACCGCCCCCGAAGGTCCCTACAGCTTTCCCATGCTGGTGGCGGACTTCGTGGCGGTCATGGACCATTTCGGGATCACGCGGGCCGACATCATGGGGCTTTCGCTGGGCGGCATGACGGCGCTCGGCGTCGGCCTTGCGCATCCGGAGCGTGTCGAAAGGCTGGTCTGCTGCGACGCGCGGGCGGACAGCCCGCCCCCCTTCGTAGAAAGCTGGGACGCCCGGATCGCCGGGGTCCGGGCGGGCGGCATGGCGGCCATTCTCGACGGGACGCTGGAGCGCTGGTTCACGCCGGCCTGCCGCGCCGCACGGCCGGACGTGGTCGAGCGGGCGGCCGGCATGGTGCTCCGGACCTCGCCCGCCGGCTATATCGGTTGCGCGGAAGCCCTCAAGACGCTGGACTATCTCAGGCATCTGCCGCAGATGAGGCCGGAAGTGCTCTATATCGTCGGCAGCGAGGACGGCGGCGCCCCGCCCGACGCCATGCGGGCCATGGCGGAGGCGACACCGAAGGGGCGCCTCGTCGTTATCGAGGGCGCCGCGCACATCGCCAACATGGAGGATCCGGACGCTTTCAACGCCGTGATCGCGGATTGGGTCGCAGGCAAGCGACGGCGTGCAGGAATGACGGGCGGGCACGGGGCGGAACATGGCTGACAGCAAGGCGGCGGCCGGAACGACGGTCGGCATTATCGGTCTGGGTATCATGGGCGGCGCCTACGCCCGGAACCTTCTTCGGGCAGGTTTCCCGGTCGTCGGCTTCGACGTCGACGCCGACCGGGTGGCCGAGTTCACGGCGGCCGGCGGGCTGGCCGCGGCGTCACCGCACGAGGTTGCCGGGCGGTCCGACGTCGTCCTGCTGGCGCTCGCCTCGGTCGGCGCGCTCGAAGCGATCTATGCGGGACCGGAGGGCATCGCCGGAACCCTCCGGCCCGGCGCGGTCGTCGTGGACATGGGGACGCTGCCGCTCGAGGCGAAGGAGCGGTGCCGGGCCGCATTGGAGGCCAGGGGGGCGCATGTCCTGGACTGTCCGGTGAGCGGAACGGGGGCACAGGCGGCTACCGGCGATCTCGTCATCTATGCCAGCGGCGATGCCGCGGTGGTCGAACGGGTGCGTCCGGTGTTCGACGGCTTCGCCCGCGAAACCCGCTATGTTGGCCCGTTCGGCGCCGGCATGAAGCTCAAATACATCGCCAATCTTCTGGTGACGATTCATAATCTGGCCGCGGCGGAAGCGCTGCTTCTGGCGGAGAAGGCGGGGCTCGACCTGCCGATGGTCTATGACGCGATCCGGTCGGGGGCGGGCACGTCCCGGATGTTCGAGGTGCGCGGGCCGCTGATGATCGAGGATCGCTATGAACCGGCGACCATGAAGATGGAGGTCTTCATGAAGGATCTGACCCTCATCCTCGACTTCGCGCGCGACGTGCGGTGCCCGACGCCGCTGATGGCCGCGAGTCTCCCCTATTATGTGGCCGCGCTCGCCGAAGGCCGCGGCCGGCAGGACACGGCCGCCCTCTTCGCTGTGCTCCAGGGCCTTGCGAAACCGGCGTCCGGCGGCGAGGTCCCGCGATGACGGAGCTTACCCTTGCGCTCGCGGACACGATCGCCGATGCCGCATTGGCGAAGGGCGCCGAACTCGGGACTCTGCCGCTTACGGTCGCGGTGCTCGACGCGGGAGGCCACGTCAAGGTCATGAAGCGGGCGGATGGAAGCGGCATCCTGCGCTGCGAAATCGCCTATGGAAAGGCGTGGGGCGCGCTCGGCATGGGCCTGCCCAGCCGGGCGCTCGCGGCCCGTGCCGCGAAGATGCCGGCCTTCTTCACGGCGATCGCGGCGGCCTCCGAGGGGCGCATCATTCCGGTGCCGGGCGGCGTCCTGGTCCGGGACGCAGAGGGTCGGCTCCTGGGCGCGGTCGGGATCAGCGGCGATACCTCCGACGTCGACGAGGTCTGCGCCGTCGCCGGGATCGAAGCGGCAGGCCTCAAACCCGATACGGAAGAGCGCTGACAGGAATGCAATTCTCGCTCGACGACCAGGTTGCGCTCGTCACCGGTGCCGGACGCGGCATCGGGCGGGCGACCGCGCTCGCCCTGGCGGAGGCGGGGGCGCGCGTCATCGCGGTTGCGCGCACGGCCGCCGATCTCGACGCGCTGGCGGCGGAAGCGCGGGGGCGCGTGGAGGGCTGGGTTGCCGACGTCACCGATGCCGGCTTCTACGCGCGGATCGAAGCGTTGCCGCGGCTCGACATCCTTGTGAACAACGCCGGCGGCAATCGCCCTATGCCGATGGTCGACGTCGACGACGAGACGCTCGATTGGCTCATCACCCTCAACGTGCGTTCGGTCTACAAGACCGCGCAGGCGGCTGCCCGCCGCATGACGGAGCAGCGTTCCGGCGTCATCATCAACATGTCGTCCCAGATGGGGCATGTCGGCTCGCCTCGGCGCACCGTCTACTGCATGACGAAGCATGCGGTGGAAGGGCTGACCAAGGCGATGGCGGTGGAACTTGCGCCGTTCGGCATCCGCGTCGTCGCCGTTGCGCCGACCTTCGTGAAGACGCCGATGACGGAGCAGATGTTCGCCGATCCGGAGTTCTCGCGCTTCGTCTTCGACATGATCCCGCTGAAGACGCTGGCGACGCCGGAAGACGTCGCCGCCGGGGTCGTCTATCTCGCGTCGCCCGCCGCGCGGCTCGTCACCGGCGAAAGCCTCCGCATCGATGGCGGCTGGACTGCACGCTGATCGGCCGACGACGTCACGCCTCGACCGCCTTCGTCCGGCGCGTCCGGCGGGGGCGGGGTTTCGCGGGCATCGCGTCGGCCGCACGCTTCAGCACGCCGGAGGCGCCCAGGAGGAAGGTGTCGACCGCGTTCGCAATCATGGTCGACTTGTCGATCGGAAGGTCGAGGCCATAGACCACCTTGCGCACGCCGTAATAGAAGATGCCCCCGTGCAGGGT
>JAJUFW010000179.1 GCA_029263555.1 Alphaproteobacteria bacterium | reverse complement strand
TCTCCTTTATCGGCTGATGTGCCTCCTGGAGAGGTGGACCTTCAGGACCGCCGACATCTCGATCGCGACGAACCACAGCTATCGCAGGATCGCGATCGAGCGCGGCGGCATGGCGCCGGAAGACGTGTTCGTGGTCCGGTCCGGCCCGTCGCTGGAGCGCATGCGCATCCTGCCGCCCGACGATCGTCTGAAGAAGGGACGCCGATACCTTGTCGGGTATCTCGGGGTGATGGGCCGGCAGGAAGGGATCCCCTACCTGCTGGAGGCCGCCCGGCACATCGTCTTCAATCTCGGCCGGACCGACGTGCAGTTCGGGCTGGTCGGCGGCGGTCCCGAACTCGCGGCCATGAGGCGCCTCGCGGGCGAACTCGGCCTCGACGACCATGTCAGCTTCACCGGACGCGTCCCGGACGAGGAGATGCTGGCCGTGCTCAATACCGCCGACATCTGCGTCAATCCGGACGAGCACAACGAGATGAACGACAAGTCGACCATGAACAAGGTCATGGAGTACATGGCGCTGGGCAAGCCCCTCGTGCAGTTCGACGTGGCGGAGGGGCGCTATTCCGCGCAAGCTGCCTCGCTCTACGCCCGGCCCAACGACCCGGTCGACCTGGCGCGCCGGATTCTGGAGCTGCTGGACGATCCGGAGCGCCGCCGGCGCATGGGCGAGTTCGGGCGCCGCCGGGTGGTCGAGGAGCTGGCCTGGCCGCACGAGGCGCCGAAGCTGCTTGAAGCCTATGACCGGCTGTGGGATGGCGTGCGCCGCCCGGGCCGCACCGGCGAAGCCTCCGCCGCCAGATCGTGATCCGTTCGGCATGGGCGAGGGCGGTCGGCCCGATCAGTGGGTGCAGGCCTTGGGTCGTACCCAGTCGACCGGCTTGAAGAAGAGGATCTTCTTCAGGAACCAGGGCTGCCGGGCGTAGCTGTCCTCGATGCTGCGCGAGACCGTCATCGTTTCGCCCTGCCATTCGACCAGGGCGAACGCCCCCGGGTCGTTGTCCAGGTGACGGGCCAGTTCGAACTCCACGATCTCGACGTGCTTCTCGGCGTATTCCTGCAGTTCGGGGTCGTTCGATGCAAGGACCCGGACCGGCTTTGCCGTATAGTCGAACAGATAGGGCAGGCGGGGGAACAGCAGGTGGTTCGTCTCCCCGCCTTCCACGTGCAGGTTGCTGAACATCGTGATCGCCTGACCCGTCTTCAGCCCGATATAGGGGGCAAATCCGTTGATCGTGAACAGGATCGGCAGGAGCAGAAAGGCCTTTCGCGGGAAGGCGAAGAAATGCTCCTCCGGCCGGTACCGGGAGGTGACGACCAGACGGATGACGACGACGTAGAAGATCGCGCTGTAAACGGCCCACCACGGCATGAAGTAATAGACGTAGTAGGGGCCCGACGAAGTCAGCATCACCGCGGCCGTATAGGCGCCGAAGACGGCGAGCAGGACTGCCAGCCCGCGGCGTGCGAGGGAGGCGAGCCGGTCCAGCGAAAGCCCGCGGGCCGAACGGAAGGCCTCCACCCAGCCGTTCAGTTTCCCATACGCCTCCCTCGGTAGGAACAGGACGTAAAGCGCATAGACCAGCGCCGAGAAGTCCATATAGAAGGCATAGCCGGTAAAGCCGATCAGCGTGTGGAACGGGATCCCGATGATGAAGCCGATCGCCTTCCACCGCTTGGTGAACAGCATCACCATCGCCACGCCTTCGATGACGAAGGTGGCGACAATCGCACCCCATCGGCCGAAGCCCCAGCCGTCCAGGCCGACGAACCAGGTCAGCCTTTCGTATAGAACGACCGCGCAGCTGACCCTCGGGTCCAGGAAATCGGTGTTGATCTTATGGAAGATCCCATAAAAATACATGACCAGGAGCAGATATCGCCCAGTCGATGCGAAAGTATCGTAGAATAGATCCCGGGCTTGCTGCTGACCCATTTTGTCCCGGTTGTAGTAATAAACATAGGCCGCCAGGAAGACAGCCACGTCCAGGAACATCATCATGATGTAATGGTTCGACGGGATCGGCTTGTCGGCGAACCAGTGGATGACCTGGGTGGCCGCCAGCAGCAGCAAGAGGATGACGGACCGGGGCCTGAGCAGGATGGCCAGCGCGATCGCGGCGTTGACGATCGCGAAATAGGACTGGACCGTCATGTCCAGGAACTGGAAAGGCTGCTGTAGCCAATGGAAAAGGATGGCTGTCGCCCATACGAAGGCGAAGGCCGACAGCGGGTCGATGGGCCCGCCATAGCTCGTCCGGATGGGGGTCCCGGCTGAGATGCGACCGGCAGGAGTCAGGGGCATTTCTCGGGGAGAGTTCTGCGTGTCGGGCGGCGGAATTCAGCCGTTGCTCGGACCTGGGCAGGAACGCCGGGTCCATTGTTTTGTTCCTGGCGACGGGGCTTGGCCGCCGGTTGCGCTCCGCTCCGGGGCGCGGGTCCCGTACCGGCGATCGGGGCTGCAAGGCTTGGGACAGGACCAGGGAGGCCGAAGATGGAGCGCGATCCCGGGACGACTCTGGAGCGCCCTGCCAATGATGACAGGGACGTCGCCTGGATCGTCTATGACGGCGAATGCCCGTTCTGCTCGGCCTATGTGAAGCTGGTCAGGTTGCGCGACACGATCGGGGAAGTGCGGCTGGCGAATGCTCGCGAAGGCGGTCCGGTCGTGGAGGAGCTGCGGCGCGCCGGCTTCGATCTGGACGAAGGCATGGCGCTGAAATATCAGGGCCGCATCTATCACGGCGCCGATTGCATGAACCTCCTGGCGCTGCTCAGCACGCCGTCCTCGACGTTCAACCGGGTGAACGGCCTGATCTTCCGCAGCCCGACGGCATCCCGCATCCTCTATCCGGTGCTTCGCGCCGGCCGGAACGCGACGCTGCGGCTGCTCGGAAGGCGCAGGATCCGGCCGGACTGAAGCTTGCCCGGTCCCGGTCGCGGTCACGTCTCCTCCAGGTCGAAACGGGCCACCGGATTGGCGCAGCCGTTCAGATAGGGATCGGCGAACCCCGTGTAGGCGAGCGGCCGGGGATCGTCGGCCTCGCGAAGGAACAGATCGGTCGACAGGGCGAACTTCGTCACGACCCGTCGCTCGAGCCCGTGGAACAGAGCGCGCATCGAATCGGGGACGACGCCTGAGAGGGTCGGGGATTCTACCACCGGCAGGATCGCGCGCAGGGCGGCCAGCTTTGGCCGGCTGGTCCGGTCGTAGACCAGGAAGTCGCGGGCGAAGGACCGGAGCTCCCCGTCGGCGATGTTGAGCCCGGGGAACCGGCGCCGCACGATCCGGATGATCACCTCTTCGGAGCTGGTCGTGGCGAGGCTGCCGCCGACAGCGGTGCCGAGGAGAGCCAGCGCGGCCATCGAGCCGATGAAGATCCGCCGCTTCATTCGTTCCTCTCCATGTCCCTTGCCGCTCAGGCCGCCGACGACAGAAGATGATCGACCGACCATAGCGACAGGGCGCAAAGGGTCAGGGTCGGATTGGCGGGCGACCCCGTCGGGAAGGCACCCGCGCCCAGTACCACCAGGTTGCGGATGCCGTGGTGGATGCAGAACCGGTCGATGACGCTGCTGTCCGGATGATCGCCCATGACGGTCGTTCCCTGGACATGGCTCTCCGTCGGCTCGGGTGCTGCTTCGATGACGACCCGTTCGACGGGCAGGGGGGCGAGAACCCGCTCCAGATCGGGGCCGATGTCGCGGACCGCCCGCATCGCATATTCGCTCCGCTCCTCGAACGTGGCCACGGGCCGACCGGGCGGATCAAGGCTCAGTTCCACCCGGTTCCGGTCCTGCGGCAGGTCCTCGAAAACCAGCCGCAGCGGCAGGGCCTGAAGCCACCGTCCATAGTTCGGGCGGAACGTCCCGACATTCCAGGTCTCGATCAGGCAGGCGGCCTTCGTCCGCCGCCGCGTGTCGTCGTCGTAGAGCATGTAGCCGTGACCCGTGACCGAACTCGACCCCTGAAATCCGTCCACACCGTCCAGATGCACCTCCGCCAGCAGCCCGACCTGTTCGTGCAGGCGGCGGCCCAGCAGCGGATGATGCAGGCCCGAGCGCAGGAGGATCGCGGGATTGAACAGCGCGTTCGCGCCCAGGACCACCAGGTCGCCCAGGACCGTCGTCTCGCGGTCCTGGTGGCGGCAGACGACCCCGGTCGCCCGGCCGGCCGCGGTTTCGACGGCCAGGGCCTCGGCCCCGAGCAGCAGCGTGACGCGAGGATCCTCGTACAGATGGGCCAGGCTGTTCTGGATCGTGAACTTGGCGTCGACCGGGCACAGGTTGCAGACGCCGTTGGCGCAGCAGGTCCCGCGGGACCGGGCCGGAAGGCGCGCGCGTGCCGTTGGCGTCGCGAAGAACTGCCCCGGATACGCCCGCTTCAGAAGGCGTTCCGCTTCGTTCAGCCGGTGCGGCGGCTGGGGATAGGGTCCCCGGCGCGGAAAGGGTGAGGAGTCCGCCGGGCCCGCGATCTCCATCTCCCGTTCGACCCGTTCGTAATGGGGAGCCAGGTCGTCGTAGGACAAGGGCCAGTCCGTCCCGATCCCGAACCGGCTCTGCAACTCGAAATCGGCCGGCAGCATGCGGGGCGTGTTCCCCCACCAGCAGTTGGACCCGCCGCCGAAGCCGATCGTGAAGTTCCAGTTCTTGTCCGGATCACCCCTGCGCTGGAACAGGTCTGCGGCGACGACGTCCGAATTCGCCCGATGTTCGATCTGCCAGGCGTGGTCGTTGCGGCGGCCCCGCTCCAGGACGATGATTCTGGCGTCGGGGGATGCGCGTTCGAGATAGCCCAGCAGGAAGAACGAGCTTGCGAACCCGGTCCCCACGATGACGACATCATGGGCCTCCGCACCGACATCGCTGGAAGGCATCTGGCCAGCATTCCCCGCCGCCGTTGGGTCCGATCAGCTTCCGGACGCAGTTGGAACAAACGAAAGGGCAGGGCGTCTGTTCCGGGACCGGCCGGCCCCAGGCTCGAATCCTTGGCTCGCCGCTCCCAGTCGTCGCGCCGGCCACTCCGGGAGCAATGAGCGCCGGAAATGGGTTCCCAACGCCGGTATCCCCATGCCGCAGGACTGACTGAAGAAGAGGCTGCGCCACGGCCATGCCGACGACCGTACCGATGGGTGACAGGGCCGGAATGGCCGTTCGGGCGGGCGCCACGCCGGGGAACGCGGCCGTGCAGCGCCGGTGGCGGATGTCGGAGCGGACCGGCTTTCTCGCCCTTCTCGGGCTGATGATCCTGCCGCTCTGGCTCTTCACCTATTTCCCGTCGACCGACGGGCCGGTCCATCTGAACATCGCCACGATTATCCGGGACTACGACGATCCGGCCTCGACGCGTCTTAGGGCCTTCTTCCAGTTCAACGAGAACATCGAACCGAACATCGTGGCGCATCACCTGATCGCGTGGCTCAGCCGCGTGACCGGGATTGTCACGGCAGAGAAGATCTTCCTCAGCCTCTGGGTCCTGTTGTTTTGCCTCGCCGGCAGGGCGATGGTCCTGGCGGTGAATCCCTCCGGCGGCGCCGTGTCGTATCTCCTGCTGCCGACCGTCTTCAGCTACTTCGCCCATGACGGCTACTACAATTTCATCCTGGGCATGGCCCTGTGCTTTCTGGGAATCGGCCTGTGGTACACGCGCCGGGCGCGGCTTACGGCCGGCTGGCTGGCCATCCTGGCCTTCGTCGGGATCGTGACCGTCTGCACCCATCTGTTCAGCTTTCTGATGCTGATCTTCGTGATCGGCGTGGTCACCACCTTCGACTATGCGCGGAAGGCCTGGGAGGCCCGGAAAACCGGGGAATTGCACGACGTCGCCCTGGCCTATGTGGGGCGTGCGTCGATCCTGGTCCTGACGTTCCTGCCCGGCATCTGGATCGTGGCCAGCTTCGTGCTCAGGCACGGCGTCACGGATGCGGTCGCGCACGAACAGGACAAGCTCAACCTGCTGAAGCACCTGCTGACCCTGTCCTATCTCTATTCCTTCGACCCGATCGAGATCCTGTTCTTCGGGCCGCTGGTCGCGCTCCTGGCCGGGCTTGCCGTCCGGCTCCTGATCCAGCGGGCAAGGCAGAGCCGCCTCATGCCGGCCGATGCCTTCCTGCTCGTCCTCGTCTGCCTTGTCGGCGTCTACTTCTTCGTGCCGCTCACGACTAAGGAAGTCGCCATCAGTCAGCGCTTCCTCGGCTACATCACGGCGATCCTGATCGTCTGGCTGGCATCGATCGAGTTGCCGCGGCGATGGCGGACGGGACTGGCGGCCGGCGTTGCCGCGCTCGTCCTGGCGATCACGGCCTATCGTGGCTGGAAATATGAACTCTACAACGGACTCATCGACGTTTACGTGTCGGCTTCCGACCATGTCGAACCGCATTCGACTGTTCT
>JAJUFW010000479.1 GCA_029263555.1 Alphaproteobacteria bacterium | reverse complement strand
CAGGGCGACCGTATAGTTGAACTGGCGGAGCGACCAGGTGAACTTGAAGAAGCCGTAGACCAGGATAGCGATCAGAAGCAGGACCTTCAGTTCGAAGACCACCTTCGGCGCCTGTGCCGAGAAGCCCAGCTCGCCCACCACCCTGTGGGCCTCCTCGGCGGCTGCCAGGAGGCCCAGAAGGCCAGCCATCAGCAGCACGGTGGTCGAGGCGAAGAACGAGACGCTGCTGATCAGATGGCCGAGGAGCTGGGAGTCCACCATCCGATTCTCGCGCTGGAGCATGCGCGTCATCCAGGCGGAGCGAACGTCGAACATGTGACGGTTCACGCTCTGCGGCCGCAGATGCGGCAGCCAGTCGAAGACGGCGTTGTATCCGATCCAGCCGATGAAGAAGAGGGCGAGCGCGATCAGGTCGAGATTGGTGAACGGAATGGACATTGTCTGGCGGCGTTCCGGAAGGGTGGAGCGTCGGATCAGAATGCAACGGCCGTGCCGGCCTGTCGCCGCCTGAGTTGCCGCGATCAGTTCCTGGTGCGCCAGCCGGACGCGAGCAGCCGGTCGCAGACGATCCACAGAACGGCACAGGTCCCCGCCACGACCGCGGCGCTGAGCATTACCGGCGCGCTGTGGACGCCGATGCAGCCGGCGCGGAAACCGTCGATGACGTAGAAGATGGGATTGAAGCGGACGATCGCGGCAAACCATTCCGGCAGCCGCTCCACCGGCGCGAAAAGCCCGGAAACGAAGGTCAGCGGGACCAGGAAGAAACCGAAGAACGCCCCGACATGGTCCCATTTGGTCGAGGCGATGCCGACCAGGATCCCCATCAGCGACAGCATGAGCGCGCCGCCGGCCGTGAACAGCACGGCCAGCAGCGGGGCCTGGAACTCGAGCCCGAAGAACAGCGCCGCGACCGCCGCGACCGGGACGCCGGTGACGATGCCGGCCGTCGCGCCGGCGACCGCATAGGCGGCCGTCAGCTCCGAAGGCGTCACGGGCGCCATCAGAAGATCGGCGAACATGCCTTCCAGCTTGTCGAAGACGATCGAGAACACCGTCGTCTCCGCCGCCCGGTTGAGGATCGCGAACAGGACCAGGCCCGGCAGGATGAAGTCCAGGATCGCCTGTCCTTCGGGCGTCGACCGGTCGGGGCCGAGGGCGAAGGCGAAGACGGCGAGGTAGACGACCGTCGAGAAGCCGGCCGCGACGATCGTCTCCAGCCATTCCTTGAGAAAGCGCCAGATCTCGCGCCGATAGAGCGTGAGGAAGCCGCGCCAGTGCACACGCCCAATGGAGCGCGGAGCGGCCCGTCGCATGGCGCCCGGCACCGGCGATTTCTCCGTCGATGCCCCGGGCCTTCCGCCCCCGGTAGCGCCGATCCCCTGGTTCATGCCTTCAGCTTGTAGCCGGTCGCGAGCATCCTGAGCGCGACGGCCCAGAGCACCAGATTGGCCGCCGCCATCACGACGATGCCGGTCCCGAGCGTACCGTCGCTCTGACCGATGAAGCCGTAGCGGAAGCCGTCGATCATGTAGAAGAACGGATTCAGATGCGCCACGAACTGCCAGTCCTCGGGCAGGCGGTCGATCGTGTAGAAGGTGCCGGACAGGAAGGCGAGCGGCGTCACGACGAAGTTGGTGACCGCCGCGATGTGATCGAACTTCTCGCTCCAGATGCCGCCGATCATGCCGAGAAGCGCCAGGAGCATGCTGGCCATCAGCCCGTGATAGACCACGAAGAACGGGGAATGCAGGCCGACCGGGACGAAGAGGCGGATGGCGATGAAGGTGCCGAGCCCGACCACGATTCCCCGGGTGATCCCGCCCGCCACGAAGGCGATCGCGAGTTCGAAGGATGACAGGGGCGGCATCAGCACGTCGTCGATGTTGCCCTGGACCTTCGCGATCATGACCGAGGACGAGGTGTTGGCGAAGGCGTTCTGGACCATCGACATCATGACGAGGCCAGGCGCCAGGAACTCGAGGAACGGCACCGTGCCCGCCATCCGGACAATACCGCCGAGCGCGAGTGCGAAGATCGCGTAGAACAGGAGGGTGGTAACGATCGGCGCGGCGATGGTCTGGGTGAAGACCTTGAGGAACCGATGGACCTCCCGCAGGTAGAGCGTCTTCAGGCCGATCCAGTTGACACGCCCGACGGTGCGCGCCCTCGGCCGCAGAGGAGAAAGCGATTGCTGGGTGGTCATGGAAGGGCCGTTCACGCTTCTTCTTCGAATGAAATGTCCCGACGCGGAATCCGCCCCGAAAGGGAAACACGCGGGCACTTCCCCACGGGCCGCCCGCATCTGGCGGCCCGGGAAAATACCGCGCGGGGGCGGTCCAGGCAAACCGGTGGCGCACGGAGCTTCGTCCATGCGAAACTGATCCCGCCATGACGACGCTCACACCCAGGAAGCGCGGCGCGCGGAAGGCGACACCCCAATACCTGGAGCGGGCCGCCCTCCACTATCTGGAACGCTATGCCAGTTCCGCCGAGAACCTCCGGCGCATTCTGATGCGGAAGGTGGAACGCTCCGCCCGCGAGCACGGCACCGATCCCGAGGACGGCGCGCGGGACATCGACGCCCTGCTTCGCCGCCTGCAGGAACGTGGCCTGCTCGACGACGCGGCCTATGCCGCAGGGCGCACGCGCAGCCTGGCCCGGCGCGGCGACAGTCCGCGCGCGATCCGGGTCAAGCTGTCCCGGAAGGGGGTCCCGGAAGAGACGATCGAATCGGCCCTTGCGGGCCTGCGGGAAGAGGTCCCGGAACCGGAGCTGACGGCGGCCGCCCGCCTCGCCCGCCGACGCCGGCTCGGCCCCTACCGCCCGACGCCGAACAGGGCCGATTATCGCGAGCGGGACCTGGCCGCGCTGGCCCGGGCCGGCTTCACCTTCGACGTGGCCCGCCAGATCGTCGCGTTCCGGGACGGCGAGCTG
>JAJUFW010000198.1 GCA_029263555.1 Alphaproteobacteria bacterium | reverse complement strand
GCGCGAGCTGCGTCAGGAACTGGCGACCGTAGGCATCCAGGTGCTGGATCCGTCCAGCCTGTCGAGCGAGGACCGGAAGTGGCTGCAGCAGCGCTTCCAGGACGACATCTTCCCGATCCTGACACCGCTCGCGATCGATCCGGCCCATCCGTTTCCATTCATCCCCAATCTCGGCTTCTCGCTCGCGATCAAGCTGGAGAACCGTGTGGAAGGGAAGGAGCTGAACGCCCTCGTCCCCATTCCGGGGCAGCTCAACAGATTCATCCGCCTGCCCGGCGCCGAAATCCGCTTCGTTCTGGTCGAGGATCTGGTGATGCTGTGCCTCGACCGGCTTTTCCCCGGATTCACGGCACGCGATCACGGCGTCTTCCGCGTCATCCGCGATAGCGAGATGGAGATCGACGAAGAGGCCGAGGACCTGGTCAAGACGTTCGAAAGCGCCCTGAAGCGCCGCCGCCGCGGACGCGCCATCCGCCTGGCCGTGAACGCCTCCATGCCAGAGGAACTTCGCGAATTCGTGCGCAAGGAGATCGGGGCCGCTCCGGAAGACGTATTCGCGCTCGACGGTCTGATCGGGCTGGTCGACACGAAGGAGATCATCGTCGACGAACGTCCCGACCTTGTCTTCCCGCCCTACAATCCCCGCTTCCCGGAACGGATCCGAGACTTCGGCGGCGACTGCTTCGCCGCCATCAGGGCGAAGGACATCGTCGTTCACCACCCGTACGAGAGCTTCGACGTGGTGGTACAGTTCCTTCGCCAGGCGGCGCGGGATCCCGACGTGGTCGCCATCAAGCAGACGCTCTACCGCACGTCCAAGAATTCCCCCATAGTCAGCGCCCTCATCGAGGCGGCGGAGGCGGGCAAGTCCGTGACCGCGATGGTGGAGCTGAAGGCGCGCTTCGACGAGGAGGCGAACATCCGCTGGGCGCGTGATCTGGAACGCGCGGGCGCCCAGGTAGTCTATGGCTTCATCAGCCTGAAGACCCACGCCAAGGTTTCGATGGTCGTGCGCCGGGAGAGCGAGGGCCTCCGCACCTACGTCCATTTCGGAACCGGCAACTATCACCCGATCACCGCCAAGGTCTATACCGACCTCAGCTTCTTCACCTGCGACCCGAAGCTGGGCCACGATGCGGCGGCCATGTTCAACTACATGACGGGCTATGCCACGCCCAGCCGTCTCGAGAAGATCTCGGTCGCGCCGCTTCATCTGCGCAAGACGCTGATCGACCTCATCAAGCAGGAGATGGAGCACGCCGCGGCCGGGCGTCCGGGGCAGATCTGGGCGAAGCTCAACGCCCTTGTCGACGACGAGATCATCGACTGGCTCTACCGGGCCTCTCAGGCCGGCGTACAGATCGATCTGGTGATCCGGGGCATCTGCTGCCTGCGGCCCGGAGTGCCGGGGCTTTCGGACAACATCCGGGTCAAGAGCATCGTCGGGCGCTTCCTCGAACACGGGCGCATCGTCTGCTTCGGCAACGGCCACAAGCTGCCGTCCCGCCATGCTCGGGTTTTCCTGTCGTCGGCCGACTGGATGCAGCGGAACTTCGACTGGCGCATCGAGACGCTGGTGCCGCTGGAGAACCCGACCGTTCATCGGCAGGTCCTGGACGAGATCATGGTCGCGAACCTGTTGGACGAGACGAACACCTGGATCCTGGAGCCGGACGGCAGCTATCATCGGGTGGCGACGCCGGAGGACGCTTTCAGTGCTCACCGGTATTTCATGACAAACCCCAGCCTCTCCGGGCGGGGCAGCGCGCTGAAGGAACCCGGCCGGGTGCCCCGGCTCCTCAGGAAAATTCGAAAGTAGAAGCAGAGCGAGTGCTCATGCCCCGACCGGCCTTCAAGATCGGCCCGATCGCCCACAGCCGTACCAGCCGCGTCGGGGTGATCGATCTTGGTTCCAACTCCATCCGCCTCGTCGTCTACGACCGGCTGTGTCGGGCGCCGGTCCCGGTGTTCAACGAGAAGGTTCTGTGCGGACTGGGCCGGGACCTAGCGCGAACCGGCCGGCTGCACCCCGAAGGCGTGGCCCTGGCGCTCACCAATCTCGAGCGCTTCACCCGCCTCCTGGAGGGGATGCATGACGACCGGGTTGACGTCCTCGCCACGGCGGCCGTCCGGGACGCGTCCGACGGGGAGGCCTTCGTCGCGGAGGTCGAACGCCGTTGCCGCCTGACCGTCGCCGTCATCAGCGGCAATGAGGAGGCGCGCCTGTCCGCTATGGGGGTGCTCTCGGGATCGCCCGGCGCGGACGGCGTCATGGGCGATCTCGGCGGCGGGTCGCTCGAGATGGTGGGCCTGGACCAGTCCGTGATCACCGAGCAGGTCACGCTGCCGCTTGGCCCCTTCCGCCTCATGGACGTGAAGGACGGCCGACCGAAGATCCGGGAAGTGATCCTGGACGAGCTGGGGAAGCAGACCTGGCTCACCCGCTACCAGGGACGCACCTTCTATCCAGTGGGCGGAAACTGGCGTGCGCTCGCCAAGATCCTGATGGCGAAGCGCAAGCACCCGGTCCACATCATCCACCAGTATACGGTTCCGGGACCCGACGTCGCGCAGCTCGCCGGTCTGCTGGGCCGGCAGGGCAAGAACTCCCTCGAGCGGATTCCGGGCGTCTCGAAGCGACGGCTGGAGACGCTGCCCTATGCGGCCATGGTCCTGGAAGAGGTTCTGGCGATCCTGAAGCCGAAGAACGTGGTCTTCTCGGCCTTCGGGCTGCGCGAGGGGCATCTGTTCGACATTCTCAGCCCCGAAGAGCGCATGGCCGACCCGCTGATCGAAGCCTGCCTTGACATCGCGCGCAGGCTGGACCGCTTCGGCAAGGTGGACCGGCTGGAAAACTGGATTGCGCCTCTGTTTGCCGGAGAGCTTCCGGTGCAGCATCGGCTGCGCCGCGCGGCATGCCTGCTCAGCGACATCTGCTGGATGGACCATCCGGACTACCGCGCCGAGCACGCCTTCCTGAGGACACTCAGGCTGCCCTTCGCCGGACTTTCCCATAGCGAGCGGACGTTTCTGGCCGCAGCCCTCTACGCCCGATATGGCGGCACGATCGGGGACCGGGTGACCTCGGACCCGTGCGAGCTCCTGTCGTCGGAGGAACGGGAACGGGCGGCTCTCCTGGGGGCCGCGCTCCGTCTCGGGCACACGCTTTCCGGCGGCGCGGTCGGGGTGCTGGAGCACACGCGGCTTCAGATGACGCCCGAAGCCGTGCTGCTGTGGCTGCCGGAGGACGAGGCGTGCCTCGGCGGCGACGTCGTGCAGCGGCGCCTCAACAGCGTGGCGAATCTGCTGGGCCGGACCGGGCGGATCGTCATCGCCCGGCAGCAGGAGCTGATGATCGGCGCATAAGGCCGCCGGGGGGCTCGGGGACTTAAGTTACCGGGACCACCTTTACACGGCCGTTCTCGATGGCAAGGGAGATCCGGCCGTGCTTCAGCGCAAGCGCGTCCTCGCCGAACAACTCGCGCCGCCAGCCATGAAGGGCAGGGACGTCGGCGTTGTCATCGGCCGCGATCTGCTCCAAGTCGCTCACCGTCGCGACCAGCTTCTGGGCCACGTCGTTGTCCTCGCACTTCATCTTCAGGAGGACCCGCAGGAGTTCGACCGTCGGCCCTATTCCCGGCGGCAACTCGGGCCGCTGCTCCAGGCGGGGGCGCTCCGAAGGCGGGACTGCCAGGCCGCGCTCGACCGCAGCGAGCAGCCCCGCGCCCTGCCAGCCCTCGGCCATGTTCTTCGTGAGGCCGCGGGTGCGCGCCAGTTCATCCACCGTCCGGGGAGCGTGGGCCGCGATCTCGATCAGCGCATCGTCCCTGAGGATGCGGCCGCGCGGCTGGTTCCGCTTCTGCGCCTCGGTCTCGCGCCACGCCGCCAGTTCCCGCAGGATGGCGAGGAAACGCGGGTCGCTGGAGCGGGTCTTGATCCGTTGCCAGGCGTCCCGCGGCTCGACGATGTAGGTCGCCGCATCGGTAAGCACCGCCATTTCTTCGTCCAGCCAGCGTTCGCGGCCGGACTTGGTCAGGCGGCGGCGCAGCTTGTCGTAGATAGGCCTCAGATGGGTGACGTCGGCCAGGGCGTAGTGCAGCTGCTTTTCCGTGAGGGGACGGCGCGACCAATCGGTGAAGCGCGAACTCTTGTCGATCCGGACCCCGGCCAGCTTCGTCACCAGGGTCTCGTAGCCGACGGACTCGCCGAAGCCGCAGACCATCGCTGCGACCTGCGTGTCGAACAGGGGCGTCGGAACCCGGCCAGTCAGCTTCACGAAGATCTCGACATCCTGTCTTGCCGAATGGAAGACCTTGAGGACGCGCTCGTTCGCCATCAGCTCGTAGAGCGGCGTCAGGTCCAGGCCTTCGGCCAGCGGATCCACCGCGGCGGCCTCGTCGGGCCCTGCGATCTGCACCAGGCACAGGATCGGCCAATAGGTGCTTTCGCGCAGGAACTCCGTGTCCACGGTAAGATAATCGGCATTGGCCTGGCGCGCACAGAAGGCGGCCAGGGCGTCTTGGTCGGTGATCAGCGTCATGACGCCGTCTTTAGCATGCCCGCCTGTTGAGACAAAGAACGCTGCCGGGGCGGGGCCGCACCCTTCCGCCCGGGGCGGCGTGGGGGGGCTGCCGCGACGACTCGGAACGGCGGATGCCCTTTTCCCGCCGCTATCCGTTTGCTTCCGCGTCGCCGAACGCGTACTAAAGGCGTCCTTGAGGGCCTATTGCGCCGTTTCGACCACCCTATTTCGAAGCTTTCCTCATGCATCCCTTTCGCACCCACACCTGCGGCGAACTGCGTGCCTCCGATGCCGGCAAGACCGTCCGGCTGAGCGGCTGGGTGAATCGCAAGCGCGATCACGGCAATCTGCTCTTCATCGATCTGCGCGATCATTACGGGGTGACCCAGATCGTTGTGGACGTGGACAGCGAGCCGTTCAAGACCGCCGAGAGCGTGAGGCTCGAGAGCGTGATCACGGTCACCGGCAAGGTGGTCGGGCGCAGCGCCGAGACGATCAACGAAAAGCTGCCGACGGGCCACATCGAGGTCCAGGCGGCGGAGATCGTGGTCCAGTCGGCGGCGGATACGCTGCCGCTCCAGGTGAACAGCGACGCCGATGCGGGTGAGGAGGTGCGGCTCCGCTACCGTTTCCTCGATCTCCGCCGGCAGAAGATGCAGCGGAACATCGTGCTGCGCTCGCAGGTGATCTCGTCCATCCGGCGGCGCATGATCGAGCAGGGCTTCAAGGAGTTCCAGACGCCGATCCTGACGGCCTCCTCGCCAGAGGGCGCGCGCGACTTCCTGGTTCCGGCGCGTCAGCATCCGGGCAAGTTCTACGCCCTCCCGCAGGCGCCGCAACAGTTCAAGCAGTTGCTGATGATGGCGGGCTTCGACCGCTACTTCCAGATCGCGCCGTGCTTCCGCGACGAGGACAGCCGCGCCGACCGCAGCCCGGGTGAGTTCTATCAGCTCGATTTCGAGATGAGCTTCGTCACCCAGGACGACGTGTTCGCGGCGATCGAGCCGGTTCTTCATGGCGTCTTCGAGGAATTCGCCGACTTCACCGGCACCCGCAAGTCGGTTACGCCGCCGCCGTTCCCGCGCATTCCCTATGCCGAGGCGATGCTGAAATACGGCAGCGACAAGCCGGATCTCCGCAATCCGCTGGTGATTACCGACGTGACGGAGGTGTTCGCCCGGCCCGACGTCGAGTTCAAGGCGTTCCGGGGCGTCATCGAGAAGGGCGGTGTCGTCCGCGCGATCCGTGCGCCGTCCGTGTCCGACCGCCCCCGCAGCTTCTTCGACAAGCTGAATTCCTGGGCCCAGGAGGAAGGCGCGCCGGGCCTCGGCTACATCCTGTTCCAGGATGGCCAGGGCAAGGGGCCGATCGCCAAGTTCGTTCCCGAGGCGGCCCAGGCGGCCCTGCGCGAGGCCGTCGGGCTAGAGGACGGGGACGCCGTCTTCTTCGTCTGCGACCTGAAGCCGGCGGCGGAGAAGATGGCCGGCAAGGCCCGCACCAGGATCGGCCAGGAGATGGGCCTGATCCGGGACGACGAATTCAACTTCTGCTGGATCGTCGACTTCCCGATGTACGAGCTGAACGAGGAGACCGGGCAGATC
>JAJUFW010000658.1 GCA_029263555.1 Alphaproteobacteria bacterium | reverse complement strand
TGACGCTCGAAGGGCGCCTCTACTCCGCCGGCAGCCAGATCGCCAACCGCCGCGCCTGGGACGAGGCCTCGTCCTACATGGAATGGGCGCGCAAGCCGATCACCACGGGACCCTACATGGTCGGTGAATACCGGCCCGACGTCTCGCTGACGCTGGTGGCCTTCGACGACTACTGGGGCGGGCGCCCGCCCTTGGAGGAGATCCGTTTCGTCGAGGTGCCGGAGGTTTCGTCCCGCGTGAACGGCCTCCTGTCGGGCGAGTACGACTTCGCCTGCGACCTGCCGCCCGACCAGATCGCCGCCGTCCAGTCCGCCCCCGGCTTCGAGGTCCAGAGCTCGACCATCTGGAACCACCGCATCTCGGTCTTCAACATCCAGAACCCGATCCTGGCCGACCCGCTGGTGCGCCGTGCCATGACCCATTCGATCGACCGCCAGGCGATCGTGGAGGCGCTCTGGGGCGGTCAGACGGTCATCCCCGCCGGCCTGCAGTTCGAATCCTTTGGCGAGATGTTCGTCGAGGGGTGGACCGTTCCGGAGTTCAATCCGCAGCTCGCCCGGGATCTGCTGAAGCAGGCCAACTACAAGGGGGATCCGATCCCCTACCGCCTGCTGAACAACTACTACACCAACCAGACGCCCACGGCGCAGATCCTGGTCGAGATGTGGAGGCAGGTCGGCCTCAACGTCGAAATCGAGATGAAGGAGAACTGGGCCCAGATCCACGATCCGGCGGGCGTGAAGGGCGTGCGCGACTGGTCCGCGTCGAACCTCATCAACGACCCGATCACGCCGATGGTCGTGCAGTTCGGCCCGAACGGCGAGGTTCAGCAGAAGAAGGACTGGACCAATGCCGAGGTGAACGAGCTTTCGGTCGTGATGGAGACCTCCACCGACAGGGAGACGCGCAAGAAGGCGTTCGCCCGCATGCTCGAAATCTGCGAGCGCGAGGATCCCGCCTATACGGTTCTCCACCAGAACGCGGTGTTCACGGGCATGAAGTCTTCCCTGAGGTGGAAGGCTGCACCCGCCTTCGCGATGGATTTCCGCGCTTCCAACTGGGCGGGCTAGGCCGCCCCCTTGTCGGGCTCCGGCGGCTCACCCGCCGGAGCCCGATGCTTTTCCAAAGTCCGGCGTCCGGAGGGCGCGTCGATTTGACCCGAAAATCCGCGGAAGAGGCATGAACACCCGGACCTCCAATCTGGTGGAACTGCGTGACCTGAAGGTCGCCTTCGACGGCGTCCAGGTCCTGCACGGCATCGACCTCGATGTAGCGCATGGAGAGGCGCTCGGCCTTGTCGGGGAAACGGGCTGCGGGAAGTCCGTGACCTGGCTCGCCGCGCTTGGCCTGCTGCCCGGAAAGGCTCGCGTCGCCGGTTCCATCCGGCTTGACGGAGAGGAATTGTCCGCCGCGCCGCGGCCCGTGCTCGAGAAGGTGCGCGGCAAGCGGATCGCGATGATCTTCCAGGATCCCTCGAGTTCGCTGAACCCGGTGCTGCGCATCGGCCGCCAGCTCACCGAGGCGCTCGCCATCCATCGCGGCCTGACCGGGGAAGCGGCGAAGGCCGAAGCCCTGCGCCTGATGGACATGGTCGGGATCCCGGATCCCCGCCGCCGTTTCCATCAGTACGCGCACGAATTCTCGGGCGGGCAGTGCCAGAGGCTGATGATCGCCATCGCCCTTGCCGGAGAGCCCGACCTGCTGATCGCCGACGAGCCGACGACGGCGCTGGACGCGACCATCCAGGCCCAGATCCTCGATCTCCTGGTACAGCTGAGGACCGAGACCGGCATGGCGCTGGTCTTCATCAGCCACGATCTCGGCGCGGTCTCCCAGGTCTGCGAGCGGGTCTGCGTCATGTATGCCGGCCGCATCGTCGAGCAGGGCACGGTCGACCAGTTGTTTTCCGAGCCGCGCCACCCTTACACGCGCGGCTTGTTCGAT
>JAJUFW010000578.1 GCA_029263555.1 Alphaproteobacteria bacterium | reverse complement strand
CGGCGAAGGCCACCAGCTCGTCGCTGGCGTCCGCTTTGATGATGCCGACGCCCGCAACGATCACCGGCCGGTCCGCGGCATCGAGCATGGCCATAGCCTTTTCGATCTGGGCGCGCGTCGCCGCCGGCTTGTAGACGGGAAGCGGCTCATAGGTGTCGATGTCGAACTCGATCTCGCCCAGCTGCACGTCGAGGGGCAGGTCGATCAGCACCGGTCCCGGTCGACCCGACCGCATGAGATGGAAGGCCTTCTGCAACGCCATCGGCACGAGATAGGGCTCCATCACCGTAACCGCCCATTTGGTCACGGGGGCTGCGATCGCCGCGATGTCCACGGCCTGGAAGTCCTCCTTGGTCAGCCGGGCCCGTGGCGCCTGGCCGGTGATGCAGAGGATGGGGATCGAATCCGCGGAGGCGGAATAGAGGCCCGTGATCATGTCCGTGCCCGCCGGACCCGACGTGCCGATGCACACGCCGATATTGCCATGCCGCGCCCGGGTAAAGCCCTCCGCCATATGCGAGGCGCCTTCGACATGGCGGGCGAGGATGTGCCGGATCGACCCGCGGGCTCGGATCGCCGAATAGAGCGGATTGATAGCAGCCCCGGGGACGCCGAAAGCGCATGGGACGCCCTCCTTCTCCAGAACCAGGACCGCTGCGTCGACGGCTCGCATTCTTGCCACGGCTGCCCTCCCTTCCGGCTTTCGGGTGCTTGCTGCCGATCTGGAGTATGCGCCCAAGGGTCTCCGACGCTCAATTTTTTCAGAAAAATATTCTGCCATATGAAAAATAAGATAGATTGCTGATCTGAAACCGATTTGATTTTTCCATTGCCTGAAGATGCCGGATCGACTTGGGGATCAGGGTCGCCCTGGATCGCCGCGGCGGAAAGGAGGCGGCTTGAATCGGCAGGAGAAGCGACAGCGCGGGCGACCGCGCCTCTACCGCGAGAACAGCGAAGCGGGCACCGTTCAGTCGCTGGACCGGGCCGTCCGGCTGCTGCAGTTGGTCGCCCACGGCAACGGGCTGTCGCTGACCGAGATCGCGGCCGCAGCGGGCCTCGCGCCGTCGACCGTCTACCGGATGCTGACCACCCTGCACGGGCACGGAATGGTCGAGTTCGAGGAAACGCGCCAGCTCTGGTTCATCGGAGTGGAGACGTTCCGGATCGGATCCGCCTTCCTGCACCGGCACAAGCTGCTGGAAATCGGCCGCACCGTGATGCATGACCTGATGGCCTGCTGTGGCGAGACCGCCAACTTGGCCGTTGCCGAAGAGACCTGCGTCGTCTTCGTGAGCCAGATCGAGACCCACGAACCGATCAGGGCGTTCTTCCGGCCGGGGACGCGAAGTCCGCTGCACGCCTCGGGGATCGGCAAGGCGGTTCTCGCTGCCCGGCCGCCGGAACGGGTGGAGGAACTGCTCCGCGCCGGCCATCTTCGGCGCTTCACGCCGAAAACGCTGGTGGCGCCGGACGCGCTGCTCGCTGACCTGGCATCGATCCGCGAGCGGGGCTGGTCGATCGACGACGAGGAAAGCAATCTCGGGATGCGCTGCGTCGCCGCCGCGATCCACGGGGTCCATGGCGAACCGATCGGCGGGATATCGGTCTCCGGACCCACGGTGCGGCTGACGGCCGAGCGCGCGGCCGAGTTCGGCCCCCGGGTTCTGGACGCGGCGGAAACTATCACGAGGACGATCGGCGGGGTCCGTCCCGCGCCGAGCGCCCCGATGGCGGGAAGGCGCTGACCGGCGCCGAAGCCGGCGGCTAGAACTCCCGGCCGATCAGACGGTCGACCGAGACGCGCCCGGCACCCTTGACCACGAAGAAGAACATCATCGCCGCCCACAGGATCGACTTCTCCGCGCCGCCATAGCCCTGGCCCAAAACGATCCAATGGAAGTAGACGGTCACCAGCAGGACGATCGTCGCCGCGACCGCCGCCGGACGGGTCAGGAGCCCGATCGCGATGAGAATGCCGCCGAAGAACTCGGTGCAGGACAGCAGGGGCGACCAGAAGACGCCCGGATAGAAGCCCAGCCCTTCGACCATGCCGACGGCGCCAAACGGATCCAGGATCTTTCCGTATCCATGCGTGACCAGCGCCGCGCCGCAGATCACGCGGAGGAGCGTGAAGGCGAAGGTGTCCAGGCTGGAATAAAGCCCGCCCAGCGCGGGAATGAAAAGGCGTCCGCCGTCCCGCGCCGCCTGATCGCTAACACTCACCTTTTCTGCCTCCAGAAATCGAACTCCGATGGCGTGAAGACTTGCCGCGAACTCCGGTCCCGATCAAGCGGCGAAATCGTCGCAACAAATGAATCACTTTCGCGTCCTCGGCAATCCGGGCTCAATTCCGGCGGTGGTGCGGATCCCGTTCGGACGGTGGACCGAAGCCGCCGCCGCCGGGCGTTTCGAT
>JAJUFW010000118.1 GCA_029263555.1 Alphaproteobacteria bacterium | reverse complement strand
GAAGGGAATCGAACCCTCACAGCCAGCTTGGAAGGCTGGTGCTCTACCATTGAGCTACACCCGCCCATATGCCTTGGGCGCTCAGGCCGCTCCGACCTTGAGGCCGGGAAAGTTTGGTGGAGGGGGCTGGATTCGAACCAGCGTACGCAATGCGGGCAGATTTACAGTCTGCTGCCTTTAACCACTCGGCCACCCCTCCTAAGGGCCCGGCGCTGCCCCGGTCGAACCGGGGTCCGGCGGAACGGCGGTGCGCGTAGTAAGGACATTTGGGGGCTGATGTCAACCGAATTAGGATGCTACCCGAAACAAAGCCGAAGCGGAAGGTCTGCACTGGCGCGCAGCCCCTTCCCGCGGCACCATGCCCGCCATGTCGAAAGCATCGAAATCGGCCCGGAAGGGCCAGCCCTTCCATCACCGCCCCCGGCCCCATGAACGCCGTCCGACCGCCTCGGCTGGTCCGGGGCTGCCGCCGGAACGGGTGATTTTCGGCCTGCATGCGGTGAAGGAGGCGTGGACGAATCCGGAGCGGCGCGTCCAGCGGATGATCGCGACCCGCTCGGCCCTGGAAACGCTGGCCGAGGCAATTGCCTTTGCGAGCGCGAAAGGATTCGCCCGACCGTCGCCCGAGGTCGTCGCCCGTGAGGCGCTGGATGCCCTGCTGCCGCCGGGGACGGTCCATCAAGGGGCGGTTCTCCTGGCCGATCCGCTGCCGGAGTGGGACCTGCACGACGTGCTGCGCGCGGCTGAGCCGAAGCAACGGGCGATTCTCGTCGTGCTGGACCAGGTCACGGATCCCCACAATGTCGGCGCGATCCTGCGCTCAGCCGCCGCCTTCGGCGCCCTGGCCGTCATCGTTACCGAACGCCATGCGCCGGAAATGACGGGAACCCTGGCCAAGACGGCCTGCGGCGCGGCGGAACACGTGCCCCTTGCGCGGGTCACGAATCTCGCCCGCGCCCTGCGCGAGCTTCAGGAGAACGGCTTCTGGTGCGTCGGACTGGCCGAGGAAGGCCCGGCAGCGCTGTCCGAGATGCGCCTCGACGGCAAGGTTGCGCTGGTCATGGGCGCGGAAGGGCCGGGTCTCAGGCGCCTGACCCGAGAAACCTGCGACGCCCTCGCCCGGTTGCCGACCAGCGGCCCGATCGCCAGCCTGAACGTCTCCAACGCCGCCGCCGTCGCCCTTTACGAACTGGCCCGGGCGCGTCCGGACGCAGGCTCCGATCCCCGGACCTGACCGGCCGACGGCAACACGAGGCCGTCCAGGATTGTTACTTGCCCGGAAGGTGCGCAGGACGCAGCGCCGCAAACCGGGAGTTCCTTGATGCACAGCGTCTTCTACATCATTGGCGTCGTCGTCGTGGTGATCGCCATCCTGAGCCTGATCGGCATCGTTTGACGGGACAAGGGTTCGGCCGGGAGCAGCCGCTTGAGCCGCCCCCGGCCGCCGCCGTCGCAAGCAGGTCGCCGGCGCGCTATTTCCCCAACTTCAGTGCGTATCTGGCGAATCCATCCTCCGTAACGCCGAGCGCGGTCACGTCGGAGCGGCCGTCGAGATAGGCGGCCGCCCCGGGCCCGGTCGTGAAGACGACCTCGGCATCGCCATCGATCGGCGCAAGCGACCAGTTCCCGTCGGCCGACGGATCGATCGTCTTCCGTTCCAGAATGTAGTTCACGAGGACAGTGCGGTTCTCGTCCGGCGCCTCGATGACGATGTTCGATCCGTCGAGATGCGGGAACTTGCCGCCGCCGCCCGCGCGGTAGTTGTTCGTCGCCACGATGAAGCGGGCGTCCGGGTCGATCGGCCGTCCGTCGTACATGAGATCGACGATGCGGCTCGAATCGGGATTCGCGAGCGTGCCGTCGGTGTTGAACCTGGGCGGTTTCGTCACGTCGATCCGGTAGGTCACCCCGTCGATGACATCGAAATTGTAGGAGGGGAACGCCGGATTGATCAGTTCCTGCATCCCGTCCGAATCGGGATCGATGGTGTTGAACATGTTGGCCGACATCTCCAGCCAGTCCTTGACCTGCGCGCCGGTGAGCAGGACCGCCCGCAGCGTGTTCGGATAGAGGTAGAGGTCGGCCGCGTTCCTGATGGCGATTTCCCCGGCCGGAACGTCGGTGTAGTAGTCCGGGCCGCCGCGCCCACCGGCCTTGAACGGCGCGCCGGCGGAAAGGACGGGGATGCCTTCGTATTCCGTCCCCTGGATCAGCCGCTCGACGTACCATTTCTGAGCGTCGGTGACGATCTGGATCGACGGGTCGTCCTGGATCAGGGCGAAATAGCTGTTGATCGGCGCGGTCGTGGTGCCGATGGCGCTGCGCACGAAGGCGAGCGTTTCGTCATGCTCGGTCCGGACGGCGTCCAGCACGTCCTGCTGCGCCTCGACCAGGGCCACGATCTCGCGGTCGCGGCGCTCGTAGATCGGCCGCGCCTCAACCTTCGCGTCCGCGACCGTCCAGGCGCCCTCGGATCCCTCCAGCGTCAGGTCGATGACGCCGAGATGGCTGCCCCAGAACCCGGGCATGACCGACGGCACGCCGTTGATCGTCCCGGCCTCGAGGTCGAGGCCGGGGATCTCCTCGCCGGCGAAGTCCTCGCCCGGGAAGACCCGGTGGGCGTGACCGAACAGGATCGCGTCGATGCCCTCGACCGTCGACAGGTAGTAGACCGCGTTCTCGTCCATGCCCTGGGGCGCCGCGGCGGAAAATCCGGAATGGGCCACCGCCACCACGATGTCGGCCCCTTCCGCGCGCAGCCGGGGCACCAATTCGGCCGCCACCTCGACGATGTCGCGGGTGACGAGACGGCCCTGGAGGTGAGCCCGATCCCAGGTCGTGATCTGAGGCGGCACGAATCCGATCACGCCGATCCGCAACCGGTGCTCTGCGCCCTCCGCGTCGGTCACGACCTTGTCGACGATGACGTAGGGATCCAGGAAGTGCTCGTCATTGGCGGGATCACCGTCCCCGTCCTCGACGAAGACATTGGCCGAAACATAGGGAAACTCGGCCCCTGCGATCGCCCGCTGCAGATATTCGATGCCGTAGTTGAACTCGTGGTTGCCCAGATTGCCGACGTCGTAGTCCAGCAGGTTCATGGCCTTGTAGACCGGATGGACGTCGCCCTGGTTGAGCCCCTTCACGGTCGCGAGATAGTCGCCCATGGGGTTGCCCTGGATCAGATCGCCGTTGTCGATCAGAACCGTGTTGGGCGCCTCGTCCCGGGCGCGGCGGATCAACGTCGCCGTTTTGGCAAGGCCCATCGTATCGTCGGGCCGGTCACGATAGTAATCGTAGTTGTAGAGGTGATTGTGGATATCCGTAGTCTCGATCAACCGCAACGTGACTTCCGCCGCCGAGACCGGAAGCGCACCGCCCCCGGCGCCGATCAGGAAAGCGGCAAGGATTGCCGCGCGTTCGGAAAGCTGCGACCTCATTCCCTTTCCCCTACGCTCGCGCCGCGCGCCGGCGCCCTGAGGACAGGCTAACACCGGTACCGCATCGGGCATATCGCGAATGGATTGAGCGCGCACTATTTCGGCAAGGCCATAGAACCTGCCGAAAGCCTGCCCGTTTCATGTGTCCTATGGAGCCCTCGGGCAGTCGCCTTGGACCTATCGTGGACAACGAGGTCAACGTACTTGTCGTCGAGGACGACCCACTGATCGCCGCCCATCTGGAGGCGATTGTGGAGAGCCGTCACGACCGTAAGGTGTCGATCGCGGCAGACGCCGAAACGGCGCTCTCCCTGGCCGAATCACTGCAACCTCCGGTCGCCATCGTGGACGTGCGCCTGAAGGGCGCCATCGACGGGCTGACCGTCGGTCGCGAACTCAAGGAAACCTTCGGCACGACGCTCGTCTTCGTCACGGCCCATCTGGACGAAGCGGTCCGCCATTTTCCGGAACGCGGCGTCCTCTTCGTCGGCAAGCCTTTCCTGGACCAGGACGTGCTGAAGGCCCTGGACCAGGCACTCGAAAGCCGCAAGGCGCGGCATTCCTGAGCCCTCCCCCCGGCGGGACTAGGCGACGGGGCGCGAACGGGTTAGGGTCCGCCGCCATGATCCGGATCACCGACACGCTCGGCCTCGACGAAGCCGAAATCGAGGAGACGTTCCTCCGCGCCTCCGGACCGGGCGGCCAGAACGTGAACCGGGTGGAGACCGCGGTGCAGCTTCGCTTCGACGCCGCCCGCTCGCCCGCGCTCGACGCGCCGACGCTGGCGCGGCTGAGGACGCTTGCCGGCAGGAGGATGACGGCCGATGGCGTCCTGATCATCACGGCCCGGCGCTTCCGGACCCAGGATCGGAACCGGCAGGATGCCCTGGAGCGCCTGGTCGACCTGATCCGGCAGGCGCTGAACCGGCCGGCCCGGCGCCGCGCGACCCGGCCGACCTTGGGGTCGAAGCGCCGCCGCCTCGAGGCCAAGGCATCGCGCGCCCGGACGAAGCGCCTGCGGGGCGCGGTTTCGGTAACGGACTGAGGGTGCCGGAGGGCCGGATCATATGTTGGGGGTGGGCGTTAGCATGAATGCCGGCGGGCACGGCAAGGCCCCCCTGAGTTCGAAAGAATGACAGGAACAGAGTTGGACCCATGACGAAGCTACGGTTACGCCGGCGGTCGAATATGCAAGCCTGCCTCGCCCTCGGATCCGCCCTGCTGGCCGGATCCGCCTTCGGGCAGGATCAGGAGAACCCGCGCCCGGCCGACCCCGGATGGACGGCGGTCATCGCCGGCGCCCCGCCGTCCATGACGCCGGAAGCTTTCAAGGAAGCCGTCCTGGCCGATCTGCCGCCCGAGCTCTACGACCGGAACACCAATTTCACGCGCCACGAATCCTACCGGGAGGATGCCGAGTACAAGCTGGTCATGGTCTTTCACGGCGCCAACGACATTCCGCCCACCGACCAGCTCTGCACCGTCGATCCCGCCAATACGGAAGAGGTCGAGACGACGCAGCCGCAACTGGACAACATCATGGAGTCGACCGGCGTCACGGCCGCCTTCTGCGAGGACGGCAAGGCGCTCAGCACCGCGACCGACAAGGTCACCGGACAGGCGACCCCGGGGCAGCTGGCGTTCCGGTTCCTGGTCGGCGACGTAGTGAAGCAGCTGTTCCCGGACGGGTTCTCGGTCATGCCGCGACCGGTAACCAGAACCGTCATCCCCGCACGATAATTTCCAATACCGTCCCGTTCCGCGTGCGGAAAGTTTCAGAACGGCCCGGACAGGTTAAGGTACGATTAACCCTCGCTTCCTTAGCCTGCCCGCCCGTGAGAACTCCGCACCGGCAGGCCAGTCGGGCCCTGTCGGCAGCCGCGAACGGGAGGGTGTTGTTCTGTTCGAACTGTTGTTTGTCGCCTGTGTCGGGACCTATTGCTCGCTGGAGCCCATCTCCCACACCTATCCGAGCTACGAACGTTGTGCCATGTCGGCCGCGATAACGGCCGGACGGATCAAGGGTAAGCTGCATCTCCCGGAGCGGCTCGACTATCGATACAATTGCCGTCCGACCGGTTCGGAAGGGCAGTGGTACGCCGTCGTCGACGGACAGGCGACGGCCATCAATTTCAGCTACGTCATCCGCGACGAGCAGGACTGAAGTCCTTCCAACGCAATCGGTGGCGCCGGCATCCGAGCCGGAAGCAAATGGCGGGTATCGCCAACTTCCCGGCGGAAACCGGCTTGCCGCATGGGCCCGGTGGATCTACCAGGGGATAAGGAGCGCCCTTTCCCAAGCGGAGCCTCATGCCCCCTTCCTGCGCCATTCTGCTCGACGACAGCCTAGACCCGGGAAACCCCTGCCATCTCTTCGTGGACCCGGTCGAGATCGTGACGTGCGACCGTCCCGAGGACGCGGACGCCGCGATCGACCGGATCGCCCGGGGCGTAGCCGATGGCCATTTCGCTGCAGGCTTCCTCTCTTATGAGCTCGGCTACCTCATGGAGCCCAGGCTCGCCCCTCTCCTGCCGACGGAGCGGCAGGCACCGCTCGTCTGGATGGGGCTGTTTCAGGAAAGGCGGCGGCTTACCTCCGCGGAGGCCGGCGAATGGGTCCGAAGCCAGGTTCGCGGCGGGTACGGAATCGACCGCCTGCGGCTTTCGACGGACCGGGCGGCCTATCTGGAGAGCTTCCGGCGAGTTCTCGACTACATCGCGGCAGGCGACGTCTATCAGATCAATCTCACGCTCAAATACCTCTTCGATTTCTCGGGCGACCCGTTCGCGCTCTACCAGGAGCTTCGCCGCCGGCAGCGCGTGGCCTTCGGCGCGCTGATCGCGGCGCCCGACTTCCACCTGCTCTCGCTTTCGCCGGAACTCTTCCTGCGCATCGCCGACGGAACGGCCGAGGCGCGACCGATGAAGGGAACGGCCGCGCGCGGACGCACGCCGGAAGAAGATGCCGAGATCCGGCGCTCGCTGGCAGCGGATGAAAAATCCCGGGCCGAGAACCTGATGATCGTCGACCTGCTGCGCAACGATCTGGGGCGGGTTGCCGAGATCGGATCGGTCCGGGTGACGGACCTGTTCACGGTCGAAACCTACCGCACTGTCCACCAGATGACCTCCGGGATCAGGGCGCGGCTACGCCCGGGAACCGATCTTCCGGAGCTTCTCCGAGGCCTGTTTCCCTGCGGATCCGTGACCGGGGCGCCGAAGGTCCGGGCGATGGAGATCATCCGCGAGCTCGAGAATGCCCCGCGCGGGGTCTACACGGGATCGATCGGGATGATCTCACCGGGCGGCGATGCCTGCTTCAATGTTGCGATCCGCACCGTGATGATCGACGCCGACGGACGGGGAGAACTGGGAATCGGCAGCGGCGTCGTTCACGATTCGCTCGCCGAGTCGGAATTCGAGGAATGCCTGCTGAAGGCCGAGTTCCTGACCCGGCGCGACCCCGCGATCCGCCTGATCGAAACGCTGCGCTGGGAGCCGGGCGCGGGCTTCTGGCTTCTCGATCGCCATCTCGAACGCCTCGCTGCGTCGGCCGCGCATCTTGGCTTCGTCTGCGACCTGTCCGAAGCACGGCAGCGCCTGGAGGCGGCGGTGTCTCCGCCGCCGGACGCCCCCCGCCGGGTCCGGCTGCTCTTGGACGAGGCGGGCGGGATCGAGGTCTCGGCCGCGCCGATGACGCTGCCGGCGCCCGGCCAGGAACTCCGCTGCGCCCTCTCCCCCTGCCCGGTCGACAGCCGCGACCTCTATCTCTACCACAAGACGACGCGGCGGGATTTCTACGAGGCCGAGTTCGAGAGGATGCAGCGCGCCACCGGCTGCGACGAGGTCGTCTTCGTGAACGAACGCGGCGAGGTCACCGAAGGCAGCCGGATGAACCTGTTCCTGGAACGGGACGGACGGCTGCTGACGCCGCCGGTCCGCTGTGGCCTCCTGGACGGGACGCTGCGCCGCGAGCTCCTGGACAGCGGTCGGGCGGAGGAGGCCGTCATCCATGCCGCGGAGATCCGGGAGGCCGACCGGATCCTGCTGGGAAATTCCGTCCGCGGCCTGTTGCCGGCGCGCATGATTTCCGTTGGCGAGACATGATCTACTGCGTAATCCGGCGCCGGAGCTGAAGGAACCGCCGGCACCGCGATCATTGCCTTGCCGAAACTGCTGGGCGATGGATTAAATGCCAGCGCCAGTGCCGAACGCCGTCGGCCGCGGCAGCTGGCCGTCACCATGGAGGATAGGACATGAAGACCTCGTGCGCGATTGCCGCCCTTGGCGCGTTG
>JAJUFW010000532.1 GCA_029263555.1 Alphaproteobacteria bacterium | reverse complement strand
GCTGCCATCGGCGGATACGGCGTGCGACAGGGCGTCCAGCAGAAGGCGGCCGGCCGCACCGCCCAGCGTCACCCCCGGCGGCCAGCCGAGAAGGCTCGGAAACGGGGCGAACGCGATGGCGGCCAGGAGCACGCCGAGGAGCAGCAGGAGGATCCGGAGCCAAAGCCGGCCCGAGTCCAGGTGGCGGATGACCCGCCAGCCCCAGACCATCGGCATGATGGCAAGGAAGAAGGACGCTAGGCCCAGGCTCTGGATCAGAAGGTCGGCCAGGTGCGAACCGGCGGATCCCAGGAGATTGGCCACGGGCGCGGCCTCGCCCCGACTGCCCGGGGCGGTGTTCCAGGACGGATCCGTCGGGTCGTAGGTCAAAAGCGCGATCAGGAGGGCGGCGCCCGCCCCGATCGCGAGCGCGCCGCAGCCTTCGGTCAGGCGCCGCTTCAGGAAGCTCCCGACGCCGGCCGGCAGGAATGACGGCCGGCTGCCCCTTCCGGCTGCCCGGGACGTGGGTCTGGCCATGGGCTAACTCCCCGTCCGCCGTTCCGCGACGCGGTCCTCGCCGGCAAGGATCTCGGCAAACCGGCCGAGCGCCTCGGCGACAATGTCCGTCTCATGCACCAGGGCTACCCGGACATAGGGTGCGCCCGGGTTGGGCCGGCCCTCCCCGGCCCGGGTGATGTAGGCGCCGGGCAGCACCTTCAGCCCGGCGCGGGCCCAGAGGGCGCGGGCCGCGGCTTCGCCGTCGCCGACATTCAGCCACAGGAAGAACCCGCCCGGCGGCCGGTAGAAGCCGAAGCGCCCGTCGAGCGCCCGTTCCGCGGCGTCGATCTTGGCGCGGTAGCGGGCGCGGTTCTCGGCGGCATGGGCGTCGTCGTCCCAGAGGGCGGCGGACGCCTCCTGGATCGGCACCGGCATGGAGGCAGCGGAATAGCTGCGCAGGCGCTGGAAGGCGCGGATCAGCGCCGGGTCCCCGGCGACGAAGCCCGATCGCAGCCCGGCCGCGCTGGAGCGCTTGGACAGGGAGTGGAAGACCATGAGGTTGTCGAGCGCGCCGCCGTCCATGCCCGCCGCGACCTCCAGCACCCCGCAGGGAGGCTCGGCGTCGTAGATCTCGGCGTAGCATTCGTCGACCGCCAGGATGAACCCGTAGCGGCGGGCGAGCGCGATGGCGCGGGCGAGATAGGCGCGGTCGGCGGCGACCCCTTGCGGATTGGCGGGGCTGCACAGGTAGAAAAGGCGCGTCCGCCGCAGCAGCGCGTCGTCGAGGGCGTCGAGGTCGGGAAGGAAGCCCGTCGCGGCCGTCGCATCCAGGAAGACCGGCTCCGCCCCGGCCATGACGGCCGCGCCCTCGTAGCAGGCGTAGAACGGGTTCGGAAGAAGCACGGCCGGCGTTCCGCCGCCATCCCGGCCGGGCATGGCCAGCAGCGCCGTGAGAAAGAGACCCTCCCGGGTCCCGGACAGGGGCAGGATCGATCCGGGGTCGAGAAAGTCCCCGGGCAGGCCGTAGCGCCGTCCGAGCCAGCCGCGCGCGGCCTCGCGCAGCCGCTCGGTGCCGGCGATGGGCGGATAGCGGTTCCAGCTCCCGCTCTCGCGCGCCAGGACCTCGGCGATCATGGGGGGCGGCGCATGCTGGGGCTCGCCGACCGAGAGCGCGACGGGGCTGACGCCGGGCGGCGGCGCGACTCCGTCCAGAAGCGCGGCGAGCCGGCCGAACGGATAATCCGTCAGCGTCTCCAGGCAGGTGTTGATCATACGCGTGGCCAGCTACTCTCGGCGGTCGGGTCCCGGGCGGAAGGTGCTGCGAATGTACCCGTGCCGCCCCCGCGAAACAAGATTCGGGCCGCTCGACAAAAAGCAACCGATTTCATGGGTTTCGCCGGGGTCGCTCAATCCGATCTTCAAATCCGGACGCAAGATCCCGTCACATGCTTGCCCGGTTCGCCGGTCTCGTCGCAAGATCCGGGCGATCGCGACGCCGGGGCACCGGGTCGCAGGGGCTGGACAAGGCGGCGCCGGCGGTCGAAAAGACGGACGCTATGACCCAAAACTCATCCAACGACTCCCCGATTCACGTCCAGGTGCTGATCGTCGGCGGCGGGCCGGCCGGGTTGGCCCTGGCCGCTGCCCTTGGTACCGCCGGCGTGCCTGCGGCGATTCTCGACCGGGAAAGCGCGAGGACGCGCACCGACGCCGGCTTCGACGGCCGGACGACGGCGCTGACCTACGGCTCGATCCGGGTCCTTCAGGGCGTCGGCGCCTGGGAGACGATGGAGCCGCATGCCTGCCCGATTCTGGCGACCCATGTGGTGGACGGCCGGTCGCCCCTGTTCCTGCACGTGGAAGGCGACGACATCGGGGACCATCCCTACGGCTACAACATCGAGAACGGCTGGATCCGCCGCGCCCTGATCGAGCGGGTGCGCGCCTGCCCGGACATTCTCGACCTGTCGCCGGCCTCGATCGCCGGGCTCGAACGGACGCCCGGCGGCATCGTCGTCACGCTCGAGGACGGGCGCCGGATCCGGACGGACCTCCTGGTCGGGGCCGACGGCCGCCGCTCCGCCGTGCGGACATGGGCGGGTATCCCCGTCAACCACTGGACCTACGACCAGATCGCGATCATCTGCACCGTCACGCACGACCGGCCGAACG
>JAJUFW010000246.1 GCA_029263555.1 Alphaproteobacteria bacterium | reverse complement strand
GACACGGCTTTCGAGATTGGTCGTTGGCCCGATGCCGGCCCGTTGCCGCCTGACGACGAGGGGGCCGGATCTCGTTTCCCTGTTCACATTCCCGCGCCTGGCGCCTCTTCGGGAAAGCGGCAGACGGTCCGAAGATCCGGGCCAATGTTCAATTTCGGTTTTTGCGCGTTAATCACTCACCGTAGATCTTCGGGGGAGCGAAAAGCGATCCCACGGGGGAGGGAGGAGGAATGAAGCGTATCGGCATCTGCCTGCTTCTCTGTGCCGTGATCATGGGGTGGCATATGCCGGTCGGGGCGACGGTCGCGGACCCGGTGGTGGCCGGGGTTCGGCTGCCGGCAAGCATCGCCCCCTTCGGGCAGGCGATGTCCCTCGTCGGCTGCGGCGTCCGGCAGCGGCTCTGGGCCGACCTCTACGTCGTCTCCCTCTATACCGGCGACACCGGGCCGGGGCCCTGGGTCATCGGCGATCCCGGCTTGAGCCAGGCGGTCCGGCTGGACATCGTCTATGGCGGCCGCATGCCCGACGCGCTCCCCAGCGACTGGCTTCGCCGCCTTGAGGGCACGCTCACCCCCGATCTGGTGCAGGCCGTCGAATCCTTCTATCGCGGGATCCAGAAGGGAGATGCCGTCGTCATCGCCTATGACCCGCAGGCCGGGACGCTGGTCACGCTGAACGACCAGCCGATCCGCCAGCTTCCCGGCTGGGATCTGATGCAGGCCATGATGAATCTCTGGATCGGCCCCAACCCCGTTTCTGCGGATCTCAAGGAGCGGCTTCTCCGCGGGGGCTGTTCCTGATAGGGCCCAAGGATTGAGCCCCTCCGTTCAGCGGGCGATGCCTGCGCGTCCCTTGCGGCCCGGCTGGCGCTCCGCTTCCAGCTGTTCGACCAGCTTTCCGAGCGCGACAAGCTTCGGCGGCATTTCGGTCTCAAGGACGTCGTCGAAGGTCCGGTGGAGATGTCGCGCCAGCGCGTCGTCCCGTGGATCGGCGGTCTCCTGCTCGGGGATAGCCATACTTTCCGCCTCTCAAGGTTTCCGCCAGAAACGTCGGAGTCGTCTCAAGGTTTCTGTTTTTCGCCCCTGGGCCCCCCAACGATCGGGCCTTCCTAAAGCCTCTGCGGTCGGGCGGGCTGCCGGCTTCAGAGCTCGATCTGGGTGCCCATCTCGACGACCCGGACCGGCGGCAGGCAGAAGAAGCTGGTGGCGTCGAGCGCGGTCGCGGACATCGCAATGAAGATTTTCGTGCGCCACGGGGGCAGGCCCGGGCGGCTCGAGACAAGAGCGTTTCGCGCGAAAGGAAGAAGGAGGCCTCCATGAGATCGATCGCCAGGCCGTATTTCCGGCAGTCCTCCAGCGCCTTCGGCACGTCCGGGCGTTCCATGAACCCGTAGCGGGCATGCACCGTGGAGAAGCTCTTGCCCAGCCGCTGGACCTCGACGCGCCGCGCATCCGGCACGCGCGGCATGTCGTCTGTTAAAACCTTCATCTGGACGACCCGCTCGTGCAGGACCTGTCTGCGAGGCGATCACGGTCGCCGAAGTGGCGAGGAGCAGCAAGGGATAGAGCGTCCAGGAGGGCACCATAAGATAGAAGGGGTTGGCGACCGGGCCCGGCCGCTCGATCAGCAGCGCGCCTTGTCCCAGATAGTTGAGCAGCAGCATCGGAAGGACGAACCAGGACCAGGCAAGGCGGAGGGGTCGACGGCCGAAATGCCCATGTCGGCATAGAGGGCCTCTGCGCCGGTGATCGCCAGCACGACGGCGCCCAGGACGACGAAGGCGCCGAAGCCTTCGGCCGCGAAGAGCAGGACGGCATGGATCGGGTCCAGGGCGGCAAGGACCGCGGGCTCCCGCAGAATCTGCAGGAAGCCCATCGCGCCGATCGAGGCGAACCAGACGCACATGACCGGACGAAACAGTCGGCCTACCTTGAAGGTCCCGCGATGCTGAAGCGCGAAAAGCCCGATCAGGAGGGTAAGCGAGATCGGCACCGCGGCGCTGGATAGTCCGGGCATTGCGATCTCCAGCCCTTCGACCGCGCTCAGGACCGATATCGCCGGAGTGATCAGCCCGTCCCCGTAGAACAGCGCCAATCCCGTCATCGCCAACGCGATCACCAGGGAGCGGTGCGTGGAAGCCAGGTGGACGCGGTTCAGCAGCAGCAACACGAGAGAGAGGACGCCGCCCTCGCCGTGATTGTCGGCCCTCATGACCAAGGCCAGATATTTCAGGATAACGAGAATGCCGGGCGACCAGAACACCACCGAGAGCACGCCGAGCACCGGCTCGATGCCCATCTCGATCCTGCCGGTCTCGCCGAACGCCTGGCGCATGGTTTAGAGCGGGCTCGTGCCGCTGTCGCCATAGACGACGCCGATCGCCCCCAGCATCAGGGCCGGAGTCCCGTTCCCGGGAACGCCAAGGCCGGTTCCGTGCTGCATGTTCGCCGCCGTCACCGATCCCACTCCCGATAAGAACGGGGTTTCCGACGCGGGTGCCCCGGGCAGGAACGATGGAAGACCATGGCGAGGCCATGCCGGCCTGCGAATTTCTTCAGGTCAATCTTTCGCGCGACCGCGCCTGCCGATCGCCTGTTCCCGGTAGAAGACGTAGAGCCCGCTCGCGATGATGAGGCAGGCGCCCGTGGTCATCACCGGCCCCGGCACGTCGCCGAAGACGATGAAGCCCATGATCACGGCCCAGACGATGCCCGTATACTGGAAGGGCACGACGACCACCGCGGGGGCCAGCCTCAACGACCGGTTCACGCACATGTGCCCGGCCGTCGCCACGAAGCCGAGCGAACCGAGCAGCACGAGATCGGTCGGTGTCGGCGGGACCCAGGCAAAGGGCACGGTGGCCGCCCCGGCCAGCAGGACGCCGGTTGTCTGCCAGGAGATCAGGGTCAGGTCGCCGGTCGCCCGCAACCGGCGTGTGACGATCATGATGAGGGCGAAAAGGATGCTGCCGGCAAGCGCGATCAGTGCCGGCAGGCTCAGCGCCTCGCCGCTCGGCTGAAGGATCATGATGACCCCGCCGAAGCCAACGATCACCGCCGCCCAGCGCCGCGGGCCGACATATTCGCCCAGCAGCGGCACCGAAAGCGCCGTCACGAACAGGGGCGTCGCCATGTAGAAGGTGACTACGTCCGCCAGCGGCAGGTGTCGAACGGCCCAATAGAAGGCCGCGACCTCGAGGACGATCAGGGCGACGCGCAGCACGTGGAGAGCCGGCTGTTCGACCCGCAGTGTCCGCCGGAGCCCGGACCGCCAGATCATTGGCGCCAGCACCGCCAGCGCCACGATGCTCCGCAACAGAAGCAGCTGACCGACGGCGTAGTCGGCCACCAGCCACTTCCCCAGGGCATCGTTGACCGTGAACAACAGCACGCCGAGAAGCATCAGGGCAATCCCCGGACCGGTCGCCTCTGGGCGGCTCGCCGACTCCATTCGGGTGGTCATCTCCAATGCCTCTCCTTGCAGCTCGGTGCGTATCGGGATGACGGCCCCGGGGCGGGTGTGGTGTGATCGTGCCGTCGCGGAAGCGGCCGACGCCGATCCGGCATCATTCTTCCGCGAAGGGCATCCCCGAATGTGCGAACGTTATGGACGGCGTGTCGGATAAAGCCTATTCCGATGGCAGCGTCGGCCCGGCAGATGGACCGCGGCCGGCGCATCCCGGTACTGGCTTCCTGTTGACCTCCCCGCCATGAGAGACACGGCCGCGGCCGCCGAGCCCGAACCCATCCGACGCAGCCTCACGCGCTTTCTGCTGACGGCCTTCGTGCCGTATGCACTCGGCTATTTCCTCTCCTATCTCTACCGTGGCGTCAACGCCGTCATCGGGGACGACCTGCGGGCCTCGACGGGGATCGACGCCTTGGGTCTCGGCATCGTCACCAGTGCCTACCTCATCACCTTCGCCGCCATGCAGATTCCGGTCGGGCTGCTGCTCGACCGCTTCGGCCCGCGCAGGATCGGCACCGGTCTCCTCCTGATCGCCGCGCTCGGGGCGCTCGTCTTCGGACTCGCCCAGTCCTGGATCGGGCTCACCATCGGCCGGGGGCTGATCGGGATCGGCGTTTCCGCCTGCCTCGTTGCCGGCATGAAGAATAACGCCGATTGGTGGCCGCCCCGGCAGATCCCGCTGGCGAACGGCCTGATCATGGCGGCGGGTGGGCTGGGGGTCCTGACCAGCACGACGCCGGTTCGCGCCGCCGTCGATCTCATCGGCTGGCGCGAGACCTTCCTGCTGCTGGCCGCGGCGACGGCGCTCGTTGCCCTCTATCTCTTCTTCCTTGCGCCCGACGCGCCCCGGACCGCGGGGAGACCGCACTCCCGCTTACGCGATCAGCTGCGCGGCATGGCCTATCTGGTCCGACACCCGATGTTCTGGCGCATCGCCCCGGCAACCGTCGTGGTGCAGAGCAGCTTCATCTCGTATCAGAGCCTCTGGGCCGGGCAGTGGCTTGCGGATGTGGACGGCATGGGCCCGGGGGGCGTGACCACGTCGCTGCAGACCATGGCGCTCGCCATGATCGTCGGGTCCGTGATGATGGGATGGCTTACCGTATCGGCGGATCGGCTCGGCATCAGGCCGATCCGGATCGCTGCCGCCCTCAACGTACTGTATCTCGCGACGCTGGCCCTACTGCTCCTGCCGACGGGGTTGGCCGGGGCGGCACTCTGGGCGGTGGCCGGTTTCCTGGGCGCAGCGACGATCCTGCCCTATGCCGTTCTCGCTCAGTTCTTCCCGCCGGAACTGGCTGGGCGCGTGTCGGCACTGCTCAACGTCCTGTGCTTTGTCGGCGCCTTTCTCCTGCAGAACGGCATTGCCGTGCTGGTCGACGCGATCGCGCCGACCGGTAACGATGCTACCGTTGCCCATCACCTCGCCATGGCGGCGATCCTGGCCGCCGGCATCGTCGGGCAGATCTGGTGGTCGTGGCCGCGCCGGGGCAGGGCCGCGCGCTGAACGTCCCGGCCGAAGGATGTCCTTACTGGGACCCGACGCCCCGGCAGCCGGCTCGACGCCGGTCGCGGGGCGTCGCCCGGTCCTAGTCGTGGTGCCGACGGCTCGCCTCGGCGATGTGTACGGCGAGGTAATGCGGATTCCT
>JAJUFW010000131.1 GCA_029263555.1 Alphaproteobacteria bacterium | reverse complement strand
CGATGAAGGCGCGGACCTTCGGCGACAGATGGCGGCTGTGCGGATAAAGCGCATAGATGCCGCCGAAGACGTCCTCGTATTCCGGCAGAAGATGGACGAGGCGCCCGGCCTGCACATCCGCGCCGACGAGGAAGGTCGGCATGAGCGCGACCCCGCCGCCGCCCAGGAGCATCGCCCGGCCGGCGTCGCCATTGTCGATCCGAAGCCGGCCGTCCACCCGGACCGTGTGGCGTCTGCCGGACGGATCCTCGAAGCACCATTCGCTCTGCGTCGAATGGTTGGCGTAAAGGATGCAGTCGTGGCGGGTGAGATCGGCAGGTGTCTCGGGGGAGCCGTGGCGCCGGACATAGTCGGGCGACGCGCACACGATGCGCCGCGCCGGCGCCAGCTTGCGGGCGATCAGGCTTGAATTCTCCAGCCGCGCGATCCGGATGACCACATCGAAGCCCTCATCTATGACGTCGACGAACCGGTCGGTCAGGCTGAGATCGATCCGCACCTCGGGATAACGCTCCAGGAAGGGGGCGATGGCTGGTGCCAGGTGCAGATGTCCGAACGACATGGGCGCGTTGACCCTGAGAACACCCCGGGGCGCGGCGTGGAGCCGCATGACCGCCTCCTCGGCCTCCTCCACCTCCGCTGCGATGCGGGAGCAGCGTTCATAGAGCGCAGCCCCGACCTCGGTCGGGCTGATCCGCCGCGTCGTCCGGTTCAGAAGCCGCGCACCCAGCCGGTTCTCCAGCCGCGCCACCTGCTTGCTGACGGCGGATTTCGAAAGCCCGAGCCGACGAGCCGCCTCCGAAAAGCTCCGCGCCTCGACGACCCGGGCGAAGGTGATCATGTCGCCGATCCCGTCAATGCTCATGACCAGGCCCCGCCCGCTTCCAAAGGATGCCGACCGCAATCGTTTCCCGGTAAACCCCGATTCTGAGAAAGCTAGCCGGATTGTTGATCGACGGAAACGGTGTTGTTCCGATCCGCCGGTTTACCGGCAGGCCGCCGGGGCCGAAATATCGACATCGGGCGCGGTTGCGCGCCCTTCGGATCATCGGGGGCCTACCCCTCGCCGGTAAGGATTGGAACGGAAGAAGAATGGCACGAATTCTGGTTCTCTATTACAGCAGCTACGGCCATATCGAGAAGATGGCGGAGGCGGTCGCCGCGGGGGCGCGGGAAACCGGCGCCGAAGTGACCGTGAAGCGGGTGCCCGAGCTGGTGCCCGACGAGGTCGCTCGGAAGGCCGGGTACAAGCTGGACCAGGCGGCGCCGGTCGCCACGGTCGAGGAGCTTGCCGACTACGACGCCATCATCCTGGGCACCCCGACCCGGTTCGGCAGCATGGCCGCGCAGATGAAGAACTTCCTCGACCAGGCCGGCGGGCTGTGGGCGCAGGGCAAGCTGGTCGGCAAGGTCGGCAGCGTGTTCACCTCGACCGCCACGCAGCACGGCGGACAGGAGACGACGCTGGTGTCGACCCACACGGTCCTGCTGCATTTCGGGATGGTCGTCGTCGGCCTGCCCTATGCCTTCCAGGGGCAATTGCGCCTTGACGAGATCACCGGCGGCACACCCTACGGCGCGAGCACGATCGCGGCCGGCGACGGGTCGCGCCAGCCGAGCGAGAACGAGCTGGCGGGTGCCCGCTGGCAAGGCCGGCACGTCGCGGAGATCGCCGCGAAGCTGGCCCGCTGACCGGCAAGGGGCCGGGGATGCCCCGGCCCCTTGCCTCGACAAAAGGAGGATCCGATGGGTCTGCTGATCGACGGCAAATGGCACGACCGGTGGTACGATACGGCCAGCACCGGCGGCCGCTTCGTCCGCAAGGAAAGCGCCTTCCGCAACTGGGTCACGCCCGACGGATCCCCTGGCCCGACCGGCACGGGCGGCTTCAGGGCCGAAGCCGGCCGGTATCACCTCTATGTAAGCCTGGCCTGCCCCTGGGCGCACCGGACGCTGATCTTCCGCAAGCTGAAGGGACTGGAAGACGCGATCAGCCTTTCGGTCGTGGATCCCCTGATGCTGGATCATGGCTGGACCTTCGGGGACAGCCCGGGAACCATTCCCGACACGGTCCTGGGCAAGAGCTATCTTTACGAGGTCTATGGGGAGGCGGATTCTCGCTATACCGGCCGCGTGACCGTGCCCGTCCTGTGGGACAAGGAGCGGCGGACGATCGTCAGCAATGAATCGTCCGAGATCATCCGCATGTTCAACAGCGCCTTCGACGGGCCGGAGCATGGCGGCGGCGACCCGACCCTGGATTTCTGGCCGGTGGAGCTCAGGCCGGAGATCGACGAAATCAACGCCTTCGTCTACGACCGGATCAACAACGGGGTCTACAAGGCCGGCTTCGCGACCACCCAGGAGGCCTATGACGAGGCCTTCGACCAGCTGTTCGACGCACTCGACCGGATCGAGGCGCGGCTCAGCCGACAGCGATATCTGGCCGGAGACCGCCTGACGGAGGCCGACTGGCGGCTGTTCACGACCCTGGTCCGCTTCGATGCGGTCTATTACAGCCACTTCAAGTGCAATCGCCGCCGGATCGCCGAGTACCCCAACCTGTGGAGCTACACGCGCGAGCTGTACCAGGTCCCGGGCGTCTCCGAGACCGTCAACCTGACGCACATCAAGCGCCACTACTACGGGAGCCACCGGACCATAAACCCGACCGGCATCGTTCCAAAGGGGCCGGACCTCGATTTCCGGACGCCGCACGACCGCGACAGGTTCATGTCCGCCGGCTGACCGGCAGTCACCCGGCCCCCGCAACGCCCCCCCAACCGGAGAGCGGGTCCGGCTAGAACCGATCGATCACCGTGATGCCGGTCCCGGCATAACCGTCCATGGCGGCGAGCGCCGCGCCCGCGTCCTCGATCGGGATGGTCTTCGTCACCAGCTTCGACGGATCGAGCCGCCCGCTCGCGATCATCCCGAACAGGACCGGGAACCGGCTGGCGGCGATGCCCCTGGTTCCCATGATGGAGATCTGCCGGGAATAGACGAGGTCCAGCAGCGGCACCGTCGGCTCGCTGTGCCGGCCGAGCGGCATGCCGATCTGGACATGGCGCCCCAGGCGGCGAAGCCCGCGGATGGAGTTGTGGAAGGTCTCGGTAACGCCGAGCGCGTCGATCGACACATGCGCGCCGCCGTCGGTGAGGTCGCGCACGGCGCCGCCGACATCCTCGATGCCGGTCACGTTCAGGAGACGGGTAGCGCCCAGATCCCGGGCCATCCTCAGCGCGTCGTCGTTGACGTCGATCGCAAGCACCGCCGCGCCCAGCGCGGCGCCGATCATCACGGCCGAGAGACCGACGCCGCCGCACCCGTGGACCGCCAGCCATTCTCCCGGCCGAAGCGCCGCCCGATCCGCGATGCCGCGGAACGCGGTCGTGACCCGGCATCCCATTCCGGCCGCCGCGACCGGCCCGATCGTCTCGGGAAGGCGGACAAGATTGAAATCCGCGTGGGGGACGGGAACCCGCTCAGCGAAAGCGCCCCAAGACGAGAATCCCAGAACGTGCTGGGCCGAACAGATCGTGGGGTCGCCGCCGAGACAGTCCGGGCAGGTGCCGCAGGCCAGGATGAACGGCGCCGTCACCCGGTCGCCGACCCTCACCCGGCGGCAATCGGGCCCGACCTCCTCGACCGTGCCGGCGAACTCGTGACCGGGGACATGCGGGGCGACGACATCCGGATCGGCCCCCTTCCAGGCATGCCAGTCGGATCGGCAGACGCCGCAGGCATCGACCCTGACGATCGCCCCGTCCGCCGGACAGGCCGGATCGGGCACCCGACGGATCTCGAGCGGCGCGTTGAAACGGTCGAAAATGGCGACCTTCATGCGGTCAGGCCCCTCCCTTGATTCCTCCAGCGCAGGATACCGGATCCGGGCCGTAGCGGCGGCCGGATTCTCGCCTTCGGACGCAGTCCCGCCCTGCCCCCGTGACGGGGCTTGCCATGCCCTCGCGCGCCCGCCTAAGATCCCGGCCAGTGATGGTTCCCTTCGGGGATGCAAAAGGGAACTACGGGGACGGGCAAGGCCGACGGCCGCGCCCTAAGCCCGTGGCTGCCCCCGCAACTGTAGGCGGTGAGCGCCCGTCCAGACCGTGCCACTGGGAAACCGGGAAGGCCGGACCGGCGCAGCGACCCGCGAGCCAGGAGACCTGCCATCACGGGCGCGTCCCGCGCCCACCGGTCGGGGTGTGTCGGTGGAACGGTTTTCCCGTAGGCGGTGACGACATCCGTTCGTGTTGTCGCTGCAGGGGGCCGTCTAATGCCGGGATGTCAGCTATACCGCATCGAAGCGTCTCCCGAGGCGACGTTCGACAACGTCGACGGGCCGGTCGTGGCGCCGGCCGAAAGTCTTGGGGAGTTTTGAATGCACGACCTTGCATGGCGCGGCGTCCTTGCCGCCTCGGCCCTTGTGGCAGCCCTGCCCGCGGCGGCCCAGACCGAAGAGCCCGATCTCGTTCTGCCGGAAGTCCGGGTGACCGCGACGCGGATCGAGGGCGCCACGCCCGGTACCTCGACGACGATCATCGACGCCGAAACGATCAGCCGGTCCCCCGCCCGCACCCTGCCCGATCTCCTGAGGCGGGAGGCCGGGATTCAGGTTCGCGGCCTCTACGGAACCGGTCAACCGAAGGCCAGCGTCGACCTGCGCGGCTTCGGCGCCACGGCCGCCCAGAACACGCTCGTCCTGGTCGATGGGCGGCGCATCAACCAGCCCGACCTTTCGGCGGCCGAGTTCAGCTCCATCCCCGTCGAGAGCATCGAGCGGATCGAGATCATGCGGGGCAATTCCGGCGCCGTGCTCTATGGCGACGGGGCCGTCGGTGGCGTGATCAACATCGTGACCAAGTCCGGTGCCGCCCCCGGCACCGCCGGAACGGCCGAAATCGCCGCCGGATCCTACGATCACCGGGAGGCGAGCGCTTCCGTCACCCATCGATCGGGGCCGCTGTCGCTCAACGCCTTCGGTACGTTCATAGATGCCGGCGGATACCGGGACAACAACCGGTTCCTGCAGCGAAGCGCAGGGGGCGAGCTACGCCATATCGGTGACAGTGGCGACCTCTATCTGAAGCTAGGCGCCGACATCCAGGATCTGGAGTTGCCCGGCGACCGGACCGTGTGGCCGGACCTGGGCATCGACCAGCTCGCGACCGACCGGCGGGGCACCGCGACGCCGGATGCAAGAGGATCGACGGACGGCTATTACGCGACGCTCGGCATGACGCATGAGCTGGCGGATGCGGGCCGGCTGATCGTGGACGGCGGCGTCCGGACCCGGCATCAGGAAAGCCTCGTCTTCCTGTTCGCCGAGAGCGATCTCACCACCTGGTCGCTGACGCCCAGGATCACCGTCGACCATGACCTCGCGGGCCGGCCCGCCAATTCGATCTTCGGCGTCGACTACTACTTCTCGGACTTCGAGAGCGAGCAGCGGCTTTCGGAAGCCGGCCCGGTCGCGGGCGGCGGCGACGCGCGGCAGCACAGCATCGCCCTTTACGGATCGACCACGGTCGCGGTGACCGACCGGCTGGATCTCAGCCTCGGCGCCCGGGTCCAGTATGCCGGGTTGCGGGCGCGGCCGCATGCCGGTTCGGGTATCGACGACAACGACGTCGAGACCGCCTTCAACCTGGGCCTGGACTACGGGCTTACCGACCAGGTGATCCTCTACGCCCGTGCCGGCCGAAGCTTCCGCCTGCCGACCATCGAGGAGCGGAACCAGGTCGCCGGCGAACCCTTCGACCTGGACGTCCAGACCTCCTACGATGTCGAAGCGGGCGTGCGGTACGACGGCCACCGGTTCAGCCTCTCGACCGGTGCCTTCATCATGATGCTGGAGGACGAGCTGGCCTTCGATCCGACGGCCACGGTGCCCGGGCTGCCCTTCCCCGGCGGCAACGTCAATCTGGACCGGACGCGCCGCTACGGCGTCGAGGCCGCCGCCAGTTTCGACGTGACGCAAGACCTCCGTCTCGACGGGTCGATCACCTATACACGCGCGGAATTCGCGTCCGGCCCGTTCGACGGCAACGAGGTGCCACTGGTGGCGAACTGGACCTTCAGCGCCGGGCTTGCCTGGGACGTCACGGAGGATCTGACCTTCAGCGCCGTCGCGAACAGGACCGGCGACCGCTTCATCGACTCGGATTTCGCCAACACCCAGACGAAGATCCCCGCGGCCACCACGGTCGACCTGAAGCTGACCAGCCTGGTCGGTCCCCTGGAGCTGTCGGCCGAGGTGAACAACCTGCTGGACGAAGACTACTACGAGTACGCGGTCTGGTACGGGCCGGGCACCGACGCCTTCGGCGCCTATCCGCTGCCCGGCCGCACCTTCCTGGTCCGGGCGAAGGCAAGGTTCTGAGCCATGGCGGACGGCAGCGCGGCGGCACTGGTGATCGGCGGCGCCAGATCGGGCAAGTCCCGTGAGGCGTTGCGCCTTGCCTCGCTGCTGCGGCGGCGGCCGGTCATGATCGCAACCGCCCGGATCACGGACGGGGAAATGGCGGCCCGGATCGCCCGCCACCGGGCCGAGCGCGGACCGGAGTGGCTGACCGTGGAAGAGCCCATCGACCTTCCTGGCGTCCTCGCCGCCGAGGCAGCTCCCGACAGGGTGGTCGTCGTCGACTGCCTCACCCTCTGGCTCAGCAATCTGATGCTGGACGCGCGGGACCCGGCGATCGAGGCCAGGCGTCTCTGCTCGAGCATCGAGGCCGCGGCGGGTCCGGTCATCCTGGTCGCCAACGAGGTCGGCCTCGGGATCGTCCCGGACAACGCGCTCGCTCGCGCCTTCCGGGACGAAGCCGGGTGGCTGAACCAGGCCGTCGCTGCCCGGGCCGGGATGGTCCTGTTCATGGCGGCGGGCCTGCCGATGGTCCTGAAGCGCCCGGCCTCGGGCCCGTGGAGCCGATACCCGTGACCGTCCTTGCCCGCATCCTGCTCGTTGCGTGCGCGCTCGGCACCGCCCTGCCCGGACCGGCCGACGCCGGCGCCAGCCGGGTGGTTTCGATCAATCTCTGCACCGACCAGCTGACCGTGCTGCTGGCCGACCGGGAGACGATCCTGTCGGTGTCGATCCTGGCAGACGACCCGAACCTATCCTACGTCGCCGACCGGGTGGACGGCCTGCCCAGGAACAACGGGATGGCCGAGGAGATCCTGGCCCTTTCCCCGGATCTGGTCCTGGCCGGCCCGTTCCGGCAGAACACGGTGCTGGCCATTCTGCGGGCACGCGGCGTGCCGGTCCTGGAGTTGGGGCTCGCGGAGGATTTCACGACCATCGCGGAACAGACCCGGACGGTCGCTCGAGCGCTCGGGGTTCCGGAACGGGGCGAGGCATTGATCGAGAGGATGAACGCGACGCTTGCCGCCGCAAAGCCAGCGGCCGAAACGGGACCTGGGCGCCCAGCCGCCGCGATCTATCAGGCAAACGGCTTCACCGCAGGCGCCGGGACCCTGCCCGACACGGTCCTGAAGGCCGCCGGATTCGAGAATGTCGCGGCCCGGGCCGGCAT
>JAJUFW010000683.1 GCA_029263555.1 Alphaproteobacteria bacterium | reverse complement strand
AGGAGCTGCGGTTCGGACGCGAGCGCCCGGGCCAGCATTGCCCGGGCCCGTTCTCCGCCGGACAGCTCGCTCACCGGCCGGTCGGCGAGCGTCGTCACCTCGCAGTCGGCCATCGCCGATTCCATCGCCGTGAAGTCGTCGGGCCCGGGCTGCTGCCACGGTCCGAGATAGGGCAGGCGGCCCAGCGCCACCACGCGGGCCACGGTCATCGGCCAGTAGATCGCGGCCGACTGGGCGAAATAGGCCATCTTCCGGGCGCGGGCAGCGGAGGAAAGGGACGCAAGCGGTGCACCGTCCAGCAGGACCAGCCCCCGATCCGGCCGCAGAAGCCCGCACAGGGTCCGGAGCAGCGTGGTCTTGCCCGCCCCGTTGGGGCCGATCAGGCCCACCACCTCGGCCCGCAGCACGCCAAGATCGACCCCAGAAAGGATCGTTCGGCCTCCAAGCCGTACCAAGAGATTCTCGGCGCTCAGGAGGGTCATGTCAGGCTCCTTCGCGTTTTCAGGACCAGCGCCAGGAAGAACGGGGCGCCGATCAGGGCGGTGACGACGCCCAGCTTCAGCTCCTGCACCGGCCCGATCAGGCGCACGCCGATGTCGGCCGCCAGGACCAGGGCCGCGCCGGCCAGGGCCGACAGCGGCAGAAGCCGGCTCGGCTGATGGCCGACAAGGCGGCGGAGGAGATGCGGCACGACAAGGCCGACGAACCCGATATTGCCGCTCACCGCCACGGCGGCGCCGACGGAAAGCGCGGTGCCGAGGACGATCCGGGCACGCATGCGGCCGAGCTCGAAGCCCATGCTGCGGGCGGTGTCCTCGCCCAGCGCCAGGGCATCGAGGCCCCGGCCCGTCGCCAGGAGGAGCAGCGCGCCCACCACCATGAACGGGGCCGCCAGCGTGACGTGAAGCAGGCTCCGATCGGCGAGCGACCCCAGCAGCCAGAACACGATCTCCGCGATGGCGAACGGGTTGGGCGACAGATTGAGCGTCAGCGCCGTCAGCGCCCCCGTGAAGCTGTTGAGCGCGATGCCGGCCAGGACCAGGGTCAGGACGCTGCCTTCCCGCCCGGCCAGGACATGCAGCAGCCCGACCGCGATGAGTGCGCCGACCATGCCGCCGAGCGGCAGGGCAATCGGCAGGGCGGCGCTCAATCCCGTATAGAAGACAAGAACCGCGCCCAGCCCGGCACTGCCGGAAACCCCGATCACCCCGGGCTCGGCCAGCGGATTGCGCAGCAGCCCCTGCAGCGCCGCTCCGGCCAGTCCCAGGACGGCGCCTACGCCAAGCCCCAGAAGCGCCCGGGGCAGCCTGATTTCGGCGAATATGATCGCGCCGGGACTGTCGTCGCCGGCCAGGAGGTCGCGGAGGGCAAGGCCCGGCGACACCTCGGCCGCGCCGACCGTCAGCGACGCGGCGAAAAGGACGAGAACCAGAAGGGCGAGAGCGAGCGCTAGCCGCCGGTTGCGGCGCTCGCCGCTCCGGTATCCGGCGGCCAGGCTTGCGGCATGGCCGGAGACGGGGAGGGCCGAGGCGTCGCGGATCATGGCGCCTCTCTTTCCAGCTTCAGCCGCCATTCGGCAAGGGCGGCGACGGCCTCTGCGGTGAAGGGACCTCCGCAGGCCAGCGTTCCCCGGGGAACGGCCGCCATGGCCATTGCCGATCCGATCCGCCTGATCGCCGGATGGCGCAGGAGCTCATGCGCGAGAGACGGAGGACCGTCCTGCGGATGCTCGGCGATCAGCAGGTCGGGGGCCGCGGTCAATAGCTGCTCGATCGTCAGATAGCCGT
>JAJUFW010000099.1 GCA_029263555.1 Alphaproteobacteria bacterium | reverse complement strand
GGCCATGGGCTCACACGACGCGAATTGCAGGTGCTGAGGATGGTGGCAGCCGGAGGCACCAACAAGGTCTGGGCCTGAGCGGACGGACTGTCGAGCGGCACCTGAGCAACATTTTCACGAAGCTCGATCTCCCGACACGGGCGGCGGCGACCGGCTGGGCGTACAGGCATGGCCTGATCTGACCGCGGCTCCGCATATGGGTGGAATCACCCATGCGGTCGCGCCCGCTGAATTGGGCGGTTTGCCCGAAGCGCCATGCCTGCCGACGGCGTAGGGTCGGCCGGTATCGTGCGGGCCCTTGAAGGGTCAACGACCCGGGCCGCCGACCGGCCGGACCACCCATCGGGAAGGAGCAGACACATGTCGGAAGCGAACAAGGCGCAGGTGCGCCGCGTGATCGAGGAGGTCTATAACCGCGGGGATCTCGCCGCCGTCGACACGTTGACGGCGAGCGACCTGGTGATCCACGCAGCGTCCCGGGAAATCCGCGGCCGCGATGGGGCCAAGCAGTATGTCGCGGCGCTGCGCGCGGCATTCCCGGACATCCGTTTCGTCATCGACGACCAGATTGCCGAGGGCGACATGGTCGTGACCCGCTGGACCGCCCGCGGGACCCATGCGGGACCATTCGAGAGCGTTCCCGCGACCGGCCGGCAAATCCGGCTCACAGGCACCGACGTCGACCGCATCGTCGACGGCAGGATTGCCGAATGCTGGGCCGAGGCCGACGAGCTTGGCCTGATGCGGCAGCTTGGGGTGGAAAAGACCTAAGACCGTCGGGGGCGGGACAGCGGGAGAGTCGTGATGCCCAGGACATTCGACGTGATCATCGTCGGCGCACGCTGCGCCGGTTCTTCGACGGCGCTGCTTATGGCCCGGAAAGGCTACCGGGTTCTGGCGGTCGACCGGGCCACCTTTCCGAGCGACACGGTGTCCACCCACATCCTGCACCCGCTCGGGGCGAAGGCGCTGGCGGACTGGGGCCTTCTCGATCGCCTGGCCGCGACCGGATGCCCGCCGATCCAAACATATGCCTTCGACTTCGGCCCCTTCACGATCACGGGCGCGCCGGGCACGAGAGAAGCACCGGTCGCATACTGCCCGCGGCGTACGGTGCTGGACATGCTGCTCGCCGACGCCGCGGCCGAGTCAGGCGCCGAGATCCGCGAAGGCTTCACCGCCGAGGAAATCCTGTTCGAGGACGGGCATGCGGTCGGGATCAGGGGCCGGTCGAGGCATGGCGGGTCCGTCATCGAGCGGGCCCGGGCGGTCGTCGGTGCCGACGGCCGGCACTCCTTCGTGGCCAAAGCGGTCCGGGCCCGGCCTTATAACGAGAAACCACCCTTGCTCGTCGCGTACTACACCTATTGGAGCGGGCTGCCCATGAAGGGCCGGTTCGAAAACTACGTCCGCGACCGACGGGGATTTGCCGCGGCGCCTACGCATGACGGGCTGACGATGGTCATCGCCGGCTGGCCCTATGCCGAATTCGCCGAAATCAGGAAGGACATCGAGGGAAACTATCTAAAGGCGATCGGGCTGGCGCCCGTTTTCGCCGAGCGTCTCTGCGGCGCCAGGCGGGAGGCGCGCTTCCTCGGCGCCGCCGTAGCGAACTATTTCCGCAAGCCCTATGGCCCGGGCTGGGCGCTGGTGGGCGATGCGGGCTACAACCGCGACTTCATTACCGCACAGGGGATGCTGGACGCCTTCCAGGATGCCGAGCTCTGCGCAGCCGCGCTCCACAGGACCTTCGCGGGTGCGCAGCCGTTCGACGCCGCGCTGGGCGAGTATCAGCGCAGCCGCGACGCCCGGGTGAAGGCCATGTACGACTTCACCTGCCAGCTTGCCACGCTGGAACCCCCACCGCCGGAACTGCAGCAGCTCCTGGCCGCGATCCACGGCAACCGGAAGATGATGGACGGCTTTGCGGCGATGAACGCTGGAACGATCTCGCCCGCCGAGTTCTTCGCGCCGGAGAACGTCACGGCGATGACGACCGTCGCCTAGGACACGATCCGCCGCGCAGCGCCGGAATCTCACCGGACCGGGCAACTGGCCGGAATTGGGCGGTACCGTTTCGGAACTATCGAGTGATCGATTTTGCTGGTGCCGGCGCGCGGATTTGAACCGCGGACCTACTGATTACGAATCAGTTGCTCTACCCCTGAGCTACGCCGGCGAACCCGTCGATGCATTCGCGACGGAAGGCGGGTGCTCCCCCGTCAGGCGGCGCGCACCCTACTCCGCAGCTTTCGCGACGTCAATCGGCTTGGAACATCCTCTTGCGGGAAAGCCGTCCGACGGTCAGGAGGCGGTCGCGCCGCCCGCGGCCGGGGCGACCGGGAACTGCCGGTCCTGGGCGGCAGGGTCGGCCCGCGCCGGCAGGGTCACGGGCCGCGGTACGGGGGACAGCCGGATGGTGCCGTGCGGCACGCGCCAGCTGAGCGTGCCGAAGCTGCCGCAGTTTCCGCACAGGCCGGTCCAGATCTCCGCCGCCGCACCGCAGTCGGTGCAGGTCCAGGCCGGTTCCGGATCGGCGGACGACGCCTTGGCCAGCCAGGTCCTGGCCGCCGCCGAATCGCCGTGCTCGCTCTGCTCGAGATCGGCGAGAAGCTGGTAGACCCGGCGCGACGGCCGGACCGCCTCGACCTTCAGAAGATGGGTTCGCGCAGACCCCCAGAGCTGAGCGGCCAGCTCGGCCTCCGCGAGCGCCGTCAGCCCGTCGGGATGGTCGGGCCTCAGGCTGTTCAGCCGTTCGAGGCGCTTGACCCGCGCCAGCGCATCCTCGTCGGCGGGCCCAAGCGCGTTGTAGAGCCGGACCAGATCGGGGTGGGGTTCGCGTTCCCAGCCGCGTTCGATCAGTTTCACAGCGGCCTTGCGCTTGCCGGCGCGGTCCAGAAGCGACGCCTCGCGGACCACCGCGGGGACGAAGTCGGGCAGGAGCTGCGTCGCCGTGTGCACGAACTCCGCCGCCGCGCGCAGATCGCCCTTTCCTTCGGCCGCCCGGCTGCGTTCGACCAGCATGGACGCCCGCAGCCGCCGCCCCCTTTCGGGATCGATCACCCGCGCACGGACGGCGTCGTCGAGCGTCCGTAGCGCATCGCCCCAGCGGCCCTGGCGGATTTCCAGATCCATGCAGGTGTGAAGGACCCAGGGCGTCTTCGGCTTGAGCGCCCGTGCGCGATGGGCAAGCGCCAGCGCCCGGGCCGGGTCGTCCGTGCGCAGCGACTGGTTCAGGAGTCCGCGCAGGCCCAGGAACTCCGTTTCCGGGCGTTTCAGCATCGCCTCGAAATACCGCCGCGCCGCCTCCTGGTCGCCGTTGAGCTGGGCCGCCTGGGCGGACAGAAGCATGGTCAGCGGCGGTTCGTGCAGCAGGATGTCGGCCCGGCGGGCATAGCGCTGCGCCGCCTCGGCATCACCGGCGGCCACCGCCACCATGCCCTGGGTGAGCGCACGGTAGCCCTTCTCGCGCCGCGCCGCATGCCGCTTCTGACGCATCCGCCCCGGCGCCCGCAGCACGCCGTGCCAGAGCCGATAGCCAAGCGCGGCCAGCACGACCAGGAGCCCGACCAGGAGGATGAGCACCCCGGTCGAGGTCTCGACCAGGTAGCCGCCCCATTCGATGGCGACACTGCCCGGCCGCTCGACGAGCCAGACCGCGACGGCGATGACGATGGCAAGCTTGAGGAAGAAGAAGAGGGCACGCCTCATCGGTCGCCGCCCTCCTCGCCGGGGAGCGCCGCCGGACCGGCCACGCCGGGCGCGGCTTCCGGTGAACTGCCGCCCGCCAGCCGTGCGATCACGAGATCGCCCAGGCGGCGCAGCGCCTCCTCTGCGGCAAGGCGGGTCCGGGCGTCGCGGAGCCATGGGGACGCGGCCTCGCCGGCCGCCCCCTCAAGGGATTCCAGGCTTGCCACCGCGCCGGCAAGATCGCCGAAATTCAGGCGTCCCTCGGCCCGCGCCAGCGCAGCGTCGAGGTCATCGCCCTCGACCTCGCCCGGAGCCCGACGGATCGTCACCAGCCCCTCGACCGTGTTGCGGACCTGGTCCAGCCAGTCGCCGCCCGCGGCGACCTCCTGGCTGGCGCGGATCCGCCGCGCCGTCTCCGGGAAGGACAGGCGAAGCGAGGTCAGCGTCGGAATGCCCTCTGCCGCCGCCGGCTGCAGCGCGGCAATCGGCTGGGCAAGCTCCGGATCGCCGGCCGCCGCCGCACTGGTGGCGGCCAGCGTTTCGGCGAAAGGCCGCCCGCCGGCGACCGCGTCCCGAAGCTGGGCGACGGCCACGACCAGCGCCTGGGATCGGGTGTCCGCCGAACGCCCGCGCTCGACGTCCTGGAGGACGCCGTCCAGCCTGCGCGCCGTTTCCGCTTGGCCGCTTTCGACCGCCTCGATCCGCTCCGCAAGGCCGGCAACTGTGGCCTGGGCCGATTCCAGCGCCTGGAGCCGGCTGGCGAGCCCGGCGGCCGACGCCCGGTCCGCCTCCAGCGTCTCGATCCGCCGGGCAAGCCCGTCGACCCGCTCGGTCAACGCGGCGAGCCCGGGCGGCGGCACGTCGGCCGCGGCCTCGAGCCGCCCCAGTCGCGCCGAAAGGTCGTCGAGCCGTGGCCCGACCGGCGGCGCCTCCCGCAGCTCCTGCTCCAGCGCACCGATGCGGTCGGCAAGCGCGCCGCTGGCGCCGGAACGGCCGGCGATCTGCTGGACCTGCTGTTCCAGGGTGGCCACCTGCTCGTTGAGATTGGCCAGCGTTTCCGCTTCCCGGGCCAGTCCTTCGCCCGCCTCAAGCGCACCGATCCGGTCGGCCAGGTCCGCGCTCCGCGGTTCGCCCAGGAAGGCCGGGGCCCAGAACGGCTGGGTCACTGCGGCCACCAGCGCCAGCAGGGCCAGGATGACGCCCATCCAGGCGATGCTGCTGCCCGGGCGCGCCTGGGCGCTGGCCGTCGACGGAGACGCTTCCCGGACCACGCCGGCGCCCCCGGGAGCCCGGCCTTCGGCCTCGCCGTTCAGAATCGGACGTCCCGCCGATTCGTCCTGGGCTGCGGCGGGATCCGCGTCCCCATCCGCTGCGCGCCGCTCGCCCGCACCGGCGGCCTCGCCCGACGGCGTCCCGGCCGGTACGGCGGCCGGTGACTGCTGCCCTTCCTCGGGACCCGCCGCGGCCGCGAGCAGCGCCGGGTCGAGGGCGATGCCGTTCGCTTCGGCCGCCGCCAGGATGTCCGCGTGCCGCGGCTCCGGAATGGCACCGCGCTTTTTCCATCCCTGGACGGTGGTCACGGGCACGTCGAGCTTCCCGGCCATCGGCCGGATACCCCCGAAGATGGCGATGACGCGTTCGGCCGCGGTCGGTTCCGGGGCCATTGCCGGCGGATCCTGATCGGTCGGCGTATGCTGAGGCGTATCGTCGGCGGCCATCGCTCGTTCCGGTCGTGTCCGAGAATCCGCCGGAAGATTTCCGGCGGGCTGGTTGGGTGTACTCTGGCGTAGCGGAGCCAGCAGCGAGTCCCGCTCAGGCCGTTCGGCAACGAAAATCTCGCGCCAACGTTCCGCGGCCAGCTTGCGCGCCACGGCGGGGCTGAGGCAGAGAGCCGTGAGCCCGGTCAGGCTTTGTCCCAGTCCCGCCTGATCGACCAGCCTAACAAACAGGTCGGCGCTTCGGGGCGAAAAAAGTAGTACGCCGTCCGCGCCGCCCGTCGCGAGGGCCTCGCGGGCCGGTTCCGGCAGCCGGTCGACGGCTTCCGCCTCGTACAGCACGACGCGGCGTACGCCGAACCCGCTTTCGGCCAGCACCTGTTCGAGATCGACCGCCAGGTGCCGGCCCCCGCCATGGAGGATGAGGCCGTTCCCGGGGGAGATGCGCTCCCGGATCAGCCGGGCCAGGTCTTCGCCCGTGCCTTCCGCCGCCTCGACCTGCGCGAAGCCCGCGTCCCGGGCGGCGGCGGCCGTGGCGTCCCCCACGGCCAGCACCGGCAGATCGCGACGGCCCTCCGCGGTCGCGAAGGCGCGTACGCCGTTGGCGCTGGTGAAGGCGAGCGCCTGGACACCCTCGAGATCGATCGCCGGATCGCTGACAGGTACGATCCTCATCACCGGCGCGACGACCGCCTCATGGCCCAGCTCGGCCAGCGTGCGGGCCAGCGCTTCCGCGTCCGCCGCCGGACGGGTGACCAGCCAGCGGCTCACGGATCGAGGAAGCCCGGACCCATCCGGGCCTTCAGCTCGTTGCCCGCGTCCCGGCCAAGCGATTCTGCCTCGCCAGGCCCGCCTTGGCGGCGCGTCCGGTGGACGACGGACCCGTCGGGCTTCGCAACCAGCGCGTCGAGAACCAGTCGGCCTGCGCCGTCCAGCTCGGCGAGGGCGGCGATCGGCGTCCGGCACGACCCGTCGAGCGTCGCCAGCAGCGACCGTTCCGCAGCCACCCGGCGCTCGGTCGCGGCGCAGTGGAGCGGCGCCAGATAGGCCCGCATCCGGTCGTCGTCGGACCGGATCTCGATCCCGATGGCGCCCTGGGCGACGGCCGGCAGCATGACTTCGGCCGGCAGGACCGAGGAGATGCGGTCCGCCTGCCCCAGGCGGCGAAGCCCGGCGACGGCCAGCAGCGTCGCATCCACCTGCCCTTCGGCCAGCTTGCGAAGCCGGGTATCCACGTTGCCGCGGAAGGTTACGACCCGGAGATCGGGCCGGCGGGCGAGGATCTGCGCCTGCCGCCTGAGCGAGGCGGTGCCGACGACCGCGCCCGGCGGCAGGTCGTCGAGCCCGGCGCCCGCAGCCGCGAAGAAGGCGTCGCGCGGGTCCTCGCGCGGGAAGAGGCAGGCGATCTCCAGCCCCGGGGGCAGCCAGGTCGGCACATCCTTCATCGAATGCACCGCCAGATCGATCCCCCCTTCGATCAGCGCCTCCTCGATCTCCTTCGTGAACAGACCCTTGCCGCCGATCTGGTTCAGGGCGCGGTCCTGGATCCTGTCCCCCGTCGTCTTGATGACGACGATCTCGATCGCACCCTCGCCGGCAAGGGCGGGATGGGCGGCAGCAAGCCGGCGTGCCGTCTCGCGGGCCTGCGCCAGGGCGAGCGGACTGCCGCGGGTGCCGATTTTCAACAGCGCTGTCATGGCGCCCGGATTTAGGCCCCGGAACCCGCCCCGTCAATCAGCGGCACGCCCCGTCGCCAGTAGGAACGGCGCCGGCGGACGGCGAAGGGCTGGCGGTTCAGGGCCCGGCCCTGCTATCACCATGGTCCATGATCGTGCTTGGCATCGAGACATCCTGCGACGAGACGTCCGCCGCCGTGGTTGCCGCGGACCGGACGATCCTGTCCAACGTCGTCTTCTCGCAGATCGCCGACCACCGGCCCTATGGCGGCGTTGTCCCGGAAATCGCGGCGCGGGCGCATCTGAAGCACTTGCCCTCCCTCATCCGGCAGGCGCTGGACGAGGCTGGGCTCGGGCTCGACGACATCTCGGCTGTTGCCGCGACCGGGGGTCCCGGCCTGATCGGCGGCGTGATGGTGGGCGTCATGGTGGCGAAGGCCATCGCAGCCGTCCGGGGGCTGCCGTTCCTGGCGGTCAATCACTTGGAGGGGCATGCGCTGACCGCCCGCCTGACGGACGACCTGCCCTTCCCCTATCTTCTGCTGCTGGTATCGGGCGGCCATTCCCAGCTTCTGTCGGTCGAGGGCGTCGGCCGGTACCGCCGGCTCGGCACCACGATCGACGACGCCGTCGGCGAGGCCTTCGACAAGGTGGCGAAGATGCTGGGGCTGGGATATCCCGGAGGGCCTCTGGTCGAGCGGGCGGCGTGCGACGGCGATCCCCGGCGTTTCGACCTGCCCCGGCCGATGGCCGGCAGGCCGGGCTGCGACTTCTCCTTCTCCGGCCTGAAGACGGCGGTGCGCCAGCGTCTGGACGCGCTCGGCCCCGGTCCGCTGAGCGAGAGGGACGCGGCGGACCTTGCCGCCTCCTTCCAGGCCGCGGTCGCCGACAGCATCGCCGACCGGACCGGCCGGGCGATCGCCCTGTTCCGCGAGGCCCACCCCCGGGGCGGGGCCCTGGTCGTGGCCGGCGGAGTCGCCGCGAACGCCATGCTGCGCGACCGGCTGACGACGACCGCCGCCGCGGCCGGCCTTCCCTTCGTCGCACCGCCGTCGAAGCTGTGCACGGACAACGCGGCGATGATCGCCTGGGCCGGGATCGAACGGCTGCACCTGGGGCTTCAGGACGATCTCGGCTTCGCACCGCGTCCGCGCTGGCCGCTCGATCCCTCCGCGTCCCCGGCCATCGGCGCAGGCGTCAAGGCCTGAGCCGGCCGAGCGGCAGCCGCACGGGATCGCGCGCCTTGTTGATGCGCTCCCACCTGCACTATCTTTCCGCGCCAGGAAGGTCCTAAGCGGGGGAGCACAACCGGTGC
>JAJUFW010000636.1 GCA_029263555.1 Alphaproteobacteria bacterium | reverse complement strand
CGCCACGGACATGTTCGACGGCAAGACCAAGGTGAACTGGGCGACGCCCTGGTATTACCCGGAGATCGCCCGGAACGCCAATTACGTGACCCGCCGGATCGAAGGATTCCGCACGAAGAGCGAGCTGATCAACGTCGTCGAACTTCTGGTGAAGCGGGGATATTCGGCCGAAGACATAAAGAAGGTGCTTGGCGGGAATTTCCTCAGGGTCATGAAGGAAGTCTGGAAGTAGATCGGCCGACGATCTCACGAGCCAACGACAACACCATCAACGGAACTCAGGAGGCTTTCACATGAGATCTACGTTCCTCAAGCCGCTGCCGCGCAGGACCCTGGCCCTCTGCATCGGCGCCACGCTCGCCTTCGGGGTGCTGCCCTCCCATGCGCAGGAGGACTACCCGACCAAGCCGATCACCATGATCATGCCCTTCGCCCCCGGCTCGGGCTTCGACACCATCGTCCGTTACGTCTCCGGCGAGTTGTCGGAGGTGCTCGGCCAGCAGGTGGTGGTCGAGAACGTGCCCGGGGCCGGCGGCGTCGTCGGCTCGGAACGGGCGGCCCATGCCGAACCCGACGGGTACACGCTGATCTTCCATTCCGTGTCCTCGGCCGCGGTCAACGCTGCCATCTACGGCAATCTCAACTACGATCCGGCCGAAGACTTCGTCGCGATCTCGCTGATCTCGACCTACCCGACGGTGATGATCACGAACAACGAATTCCCGGCCGCGAACATCGAGGAGTTCATCCAGGTCCTCAAGGACCATCCCGGCGAATACAACTACGGATCGTCGGGCGTCGGCAGCGGCATCCATCTCGCCGCGGAACTCTTCAAGACCAAGGCCGGCGTCGACATTCTGCACATCCCCTTCAAGGGTACGTCGGAGACGATGAAGGAACTGCTGGGCGGCCGCATCCAGATGACGATGGGCGCGGTGCCGTCGGCGGTCGGCGCCATCCAAGAGGGGCAGGTCCGGGCGCTCGCCGTCTCGAGCGCCCAGCGCTCCTCGGTGTTGCCGGACGTCCCGACTCTCCAGGAGGCCGGGCTGGAAGGCTACGACCTGCCGTACTGGAACGGCATCTTTGCGCCGAAGGGCACGCCCCAGCCGATCATCGACAAGCTGGCCGCGGCCGCGAAGGAGGTGATGGCCCGTCCCGCGACCCAGGAACGCATGCGCGAGCTTGGGGCGGAAAGCGTCGGATCGTCCCCGGAGGAACTGGACGCGTACTGGAAGGAGCAGCTCGCGATCTATGAGGAGGTGGCCCGGGCGGCGGGCGTCGAGAAGCAGTAGCCGCATCCGTCGCGAGGAGACGTCCCGCCCGAAGGCGGGGCGTCTCGCCTCCCGCCCGGCCGGCCTTGCCGGCACGGGAACCGCCCAACGACACCGGGAGTCCTCCCCGTGACCCGATCCTCCCCCGTCAGCCAGCGCCTGCAGTCGTCGCTCTCGCCGGAGATCCAGGAGCTCATCTCCATTCCCCGGCTGCAGCGCGAACTGGTACCCGGCTTCCCTTACATGCTGCGGGCCAGCACGGCCCATCTGCTGATGCTCGACGCGTGCGGCCTCATCGACCGGGCCTCCGTGCGCGAGATCGGCCGGGCGCTCCTCCGGATGGAGCGGGAAGGCGCCGACGCCATCGTTCCGAACGCGCTTCTGGAGGACGCCTATTTCAATTTCGAGGCCCGGCTGATGGAGCTGGCCGGCGCCGACCATGGCGGTCTGCTGCACGTGGCGCGCAGCCGCAACGATCTCGGCGCCACCATGGAGCGGATGCGGGCGCGGGACGTACTGCTCGACGCGCTCGACCATGGCGCGCAATTGCTTGCGGCCCTGGCCGAAAAGGGTCACGCCCATGCCGACACCCTGATGACGGGTTATACCCATCTGCAGCCGGCGCAGCCGATCACTTTCGGCTACTATCTCGTCGGCGTCGGCAACGCCGTGCGTCGCGACCTGGATCGCCTGCAGCAGACGTGGGACCGCCTCAATCTCTGCCCGCTCGGGGCCGGCGCGCTGGCTGGGACCGGTTTCCGGATCGACCGCCATCTGAGCGCCCGGCTGCTCGGCTTCGACGGGCTTCTGACGAACGGTCT
>JAJUFW010000674.1 GCA_029263555.1 Alphaproteobacteria bacterium | reverse complement strand
CCTACATCACCAATATCCTGCCCTGGCGGCCGCCCGGCAACCGCACGCCGTCCACGGGAGAGATCGCCGTCTGCCTGCCCTTCGTCGAACGCCACATCGCACTCAAGGCGCCGCGCATCCTGATCATGGCGGGCGGCACGTCGGCGAAGGCCCTTCTCGGGACCGAGCAGGGCATCACGCGCCTGCGCGGCCGCTGGAACGAGCTCGTCGTTTCCGGCCTGGCGCATCCGGTGCCGGCCATGGCGATCTTCCATCCCGCCTATCTGCTGCGCCAGCCGGCCCTGAAGCGGGAGGCGTGGCGCGACCTCCTGGAGATCCGCAAGCGGATGGACGAGCTGGGGTTGTGAGGCAAGCGACCGGAACCGCCGCTTGCGGCGGGCGCCGGCGGCCCTAATATGCCGGCCCGTGCGCATCCGACCGGAGGGCTGATCCCATGGCACGCATCGACGAGACCCGACCCTTCGTTCCGGTCCGAATCGCCGTCATGACGGTTTCGGACACCCGGACCCCGGAGACCGACACCTCCGGCGACACCCTAGTCGAAAGGCTGACCTCGGCCGGGCACGTGCTCGCCGACCGGCGCATCGTGAAGGACGACATCGAGGCGATCACCGGGCAGCTCCGCGCCTGGATCGCCGACCCGGAGGTCGAGGTCGTGATCTCCACCGGCGGCACCGGCGTCACCGGCCGGGACGTCACGCCGGAAGCCTTCGCCGCCGTCTGGGAGAAGGAGATCGCCGGCTTCGGCGAGCTGTTCCGGATGCTGAGCTACGAGAAGATCGGAACCTCCTCGCTGCAGAGCCGGGCGACGGCCGGCGTCGCCGGGGGGACCTACCTCTTCGCCCTGCCCGGCTCGCCCGGGGCCTGCCGGGACGGCTGGGACGGCATCCTGAAATACCAGCTCGACTACCGCCACCGCCCCTGCAATTTCGTGGAGCTCCTGCCGCGGCTGAAGGAGCATCTGCCGGGCTGAGGCCTCTCCTCAGACCTCGATCAGGGCGTAAGACCGCCCGCCCTCCTTCGGCACCGTCTTCGCGCAGTTGTAGACGGGAATGCCGCGAGGCGTCTGGCCGGCAAAGCTGCCGTGATGGGCATGGCCGTGCAGCACGGCCCGGACATTGAAGCGGTCGATCGTCTCGGCCAGCCGCGAGGATCCGAGGAAGGGGAAGAGCTCCCTCGGCTCGCCCTCCACCGTCGCCGCGATCGGGGCATAATGCAGGACAACGACGACGCGGTCGCTGTCCAGGGTCTGGAGCGCTGTCTCGAGGCGCATCGCCTCGTTGATCGCCTCGCCGACGAAGCTCTTGATCGCACCCTCCCCGAAGGCGGCCAGCATGCGCCCGTCGAATCCGCCGGCGAAGCCCTTCACGCCCGCGAAAGCGACGCCGTCGACTTCATGCACCTGGTCGCCCAGAAAGCAGACCCCCGCCTGGCGCAGGATTTCCGCCACCTGCCGTTCCTGGCCGCTCTCGAAATCGTGGTTGCCCAGGACGGCGACCGTCGGAATGGTGCAGAACCTCAGATCCTCGGCCAGGATCTCCGCCTCCCGCAGCGTGCCCAGATTGGTCAGGTCGCCGCACAGCGCCAGCACATCCGCGTTGGACGAGATCTCGGAAAACAGCTCCCGGCAGGCGGAGGGCGCGTGCTCGGCCACATGCAGATCGCCGATCCCGGCGACGACGGTCTTTCCGTTCTCACTCATTCGCGTCGCTCTCCTTCACCCACCACATCGGCGAATCCCCACTCGGTGATGTCGGCGACGTAATCGCTGCGGGAAAACAGGCGCCCCCGGCAGACCTTGACGTTGGGCGCCGGCAGGTCCGCATGGTCCTTCAGCCGGGTCACGAGT
>JAJUFW010000391.1 GCA_029263555.1 Alphaproteobacteria bacterium | reverse complement strand
GCCGCCGATTTCGACGGCGGGAAGCCGGCGAACAGGAAGCGGTCGGACGGAAGCCCCGAAAGCTGCAGCGCGGTAAGCGCCGCGCTGGCGCCGGGCAGGCTCGTCACCATCAGCCCCCGGGCCTTCGCCTCGCGCACCAGCTTGTAACCCGGGTCCGAGATCAGCGGCGTTCCTGCGTCCGAGACCAGGGCCACCGACTGACCGCCGGCGATGCGGTCGAGCAGCGCCGGCCTCATCCGGTCGGCGTTGTGCTCGTGATAGGGGACGAGGGAGGCCCGGATCCCGTAGAGGGACAGCAGGCGCCCAGTGTTGCGCGTGTCCTCGCAGGCGACGGCGTCGACGGTTCGCAGAATCTCCAGCGCCCGCAGGGTGATGTCCCCCGTATTGCCGATCGGGACCGCCGTCAGGTAGAGCCCGGGAGCCGGCTTCTTCGATGGTTCGGCAGGTTTACTTGAACCGGCCGCGCCGGTACCCTCGAACCCGAGCCCGCCCGGCGGCTCTGCGCCGATGCGATCGTTCGTTTTCTGAAACGGGGGAGTGTTCCGTGGCACGTCTATCGGCTGTCTTGGGTTGTGCGTTGCTGCGCGACCGGTGGACCGCGGTGCGCCAGGGCGCGGCGGCGCTGGGGCTGGCGCTGCTTCTGGGGGCCTGCGCCCAGACCACCGTAACGGAGCGCCCTTCGGAGGCGCAAGCGCCCGACGCCATCGTCGGCGAGCAGGCCGCTCCGGTTCTGGACCGGTTCGGACGCCCGGTGGACGAGGAAAGGATCCGGGTCGCCCTGCTGCTGCCCCTGACCGGTCGCGGGTCCGAGATCGGGCCGGGCATGCTGAATGCGGCCGAGATGGCCCTGTTCGACGCCGGCGTCTCCAATTTCGAGCTGCTGCCGCGCGACACCCAGGGTACGCCAGAGGGCGCCGCGGCGGCGGCGCAATCCGCCATCGCCGACGGCGCGCGGCTGATCCTGGGCCCGGTCTTCGCCGGCGAGGTGCGCCCGGTCCGGACAGTCGCCAAGCCCGCCGGCGTCAATGTCATCTCGTTCTCCACCAACCGCAACATGGCGGGCGACAACGTCCTGGTCATGGGGGTCCTGCCCTCCACCCAGGTCGAGCGGGTGGTCGAATACACCCTGTCCCAGGGCCTGACGCGCTATGCGATCCTCGCGCCCGACAGCGCCTATGGCCGCACCGTGGTCGAGGCGCTGGAAGAGACGGCCCGCAACGCCGGCGGACAGGTGGTCGCCGTCCAGTACTTCGAGCCGCGGGCACAGGACTATTCGGGTCCCGTCCAGGCGATCGCATCGAGGGCCGGCGAAATCGACGCCCTGATGCTGGCGGAAGGCGGCGCGCGCCTGCGCACCATGGCCGCTCTTCTGCCCTTCCACGGGCTCGACAATGTCCAGCTGCTGGGCACCGGTCTTTGGGACGATGCCCGGATCGGCCGCGAGCCCACCCTGATCGGCGGGCTGTTCGCCGCGCCCGAACCCCAGCTTCGCGCGAATTTCGAGCGGCGCTATCGCGACACCTTCGGCAGCGCCCCGCCGCGGCTCGCCACCCTCAGCTACGATGCCGTCTCGCTCGCCACCGTGCTGGCGCGGTCCCCCTTCGGGTCGACCTACGACTGGAACGCGCTGACCGATCCCAGCGGCTTCATCGGGCTGGACGGCATTTTCCGCTTCCTGCCGACGGGCGAGATCGAGCGCGGACTTGCGGTGCTGGAGGTCACGGCGGAGGGGCCGGTGGTGCGGGATCCGGCGCCGCAGAGCTTCGTCGGCGCCGCGTTCTAGCTCAGACGACGAGGGCGGCGAGCACGCCGTTGAGGCGCTGCCGCCCCGCCTGCGTGGCCGCCAGCCGGTCCTGATCGAGCGTCAGGAAGCCGCCCTCGACCAACCGGTCGAGCGCCCGCCGGTCGACAAGTTCGGTCACGTCGCGGCCATGCTCGGCCACGATCCTTGCCCTCGGGATCCCCTCGGCCAGGCGCAGGCCCATCATCAGGAGCTCGGCGAAGCGCAGCTCCGGCTCGACCGCCTCGCGTTCGTGCTCGGCATGGCCGTCGCGCTCCACCCTTTCGAGCCAGATCTCGGGCGCCCGATGGGTGCGGGTCGCCAGCTTGCGGCCGTCCAGCGTCAGCCGGCCGTGAGCTCCAGGGCCGACCCCGACATAGTCGCCGTAGCGCCAGTAGGTCAGGTTGTGCCGGCACTCCTCCCCCGGCCGGGCATGATTCGAGATCTCGTAGGCCGGCAGGCCGGCCGCGGACAGCACCGCCTGGGTCGTCTCGTAAAGGGCGGCCTGGGTCTCCTCGTCCGGCAGCTCGAAGGCGCCCCGGCCGTAGAGGGTGTGGAATTTCGTCCCCTGCTCGATCGTGAGCTGGTAGGCCGAGAGATGGCCCGGCCGGCGTTCGAGCGCCTGCTTCAGCTCCCGCTCCCAGGCGTCCACGGTCTGGCCCGGACGGGCATAGATCAGGTCGAAGGAGAACCGGTCGAAATGGCGCGCCGCCAGATCGACAGCGGCCAGCGCCTCGGCCGAATCGTGCTGGCGGCCGAGGAAGCGGAGGGCCGCGTCGTCGAGCGCCTGGACCCCCAGCGACACCCGGTTCACCCCGGCCTGCCGGAATCCGGCGAAGCGGGAGGCCTCGACCGAGGTCGGGTTCGCCTCGAGCGTAATCTCCAGCGCCGGCGCGACCGGCCAGCGGGCGGCGATCCGGTCGATGACCGCGCCGGCCGTCGCCGGCTCCATGAGCGAGGGCGTGCCGCCGCCGAAGAAGACGGAGGTGACGCGGCGCCCCGGCGTCTCCTCGGCGAAGTGATCGAGCTCGCGCAGCAGCGCCGCCCGCCAGCGGTCGTGATCGACCGACTCCCGGACATGGGAGTTGAAGTCGCAATAGGGGCACTTGGCCTTGCAGAACGGCCAGTGGACATAGATCGCGAAGCCCGGATCGGTCGCGGGCGTCCGCTGCGCGTCCTGGGTCACGGGGAAAAGCATCTCGCCACCAGCTGCCGGAACGCATCCGCCCGGTGGCTGATCTCGTGCTTCGCCTGGGGCGCCATCTCGCCGAAGGTCTCGGTGCGGCCGTCGGCGAGGAACATCGGATCGTAGCCGAAGCCGTTTCCGCCCCGCGGAGGCCAGACGAGCCGTCCGTCGACGCGGCCCTCGACCGTCTCGCAATGGCCGTCGGGCCAGGCGATGGACAGGGCGCAGACGAACGAGGCGCTGCGGTCGGCCGAGGGGCCGAGGGCTTCGAGCTCGGCCTCGAGCCGCTCCATCGCCCAGGCGAAGTCGCGGGTCCCATCCGGACGCTCGGCCCAGCGCGCCGAGAGGACGCCGGGCCGGCCGTCCAGGGCATGGACGGCAAGGCCGCTGTCGTCGGCCAGCGCCGGCAGGCCGGTCCGTTCGGCGACGAAGCGGGCCTTCAGCTCGGCATTGGCGACGAAGGTCGTCCCGGTCTCTTCCGGATCCTCCAGTCCGAAGCTTCCGGCATCCGGGAAGCGTTCGACATAGGCGCCGAGAAGATCGGCGATCTCGCGGATCTTTCCCTTGTTGTGGCTGGCGATGACGAGGGTGTCGCCGCTGAAGCGGCGGGGAGTGGTATCGAGCATGGGCCGTTAGATACGACTTTCCGGGCCCGCCGCAAAGACCGGCGGCCGGCACGCCGCCGGTTGCCAAGCCGGCCCGGTCGG
>JAJUFW010000553.1 GCA_029263555.1 Alphaproteobacteria bacterium | reverse complement strand
GAGGGAACGACATGCAGTCCATGCGTACCATCAGTACCCTGCTGTGCGGGGCCGTCCTTGCGGCCGGGATGGCCGGTCCCGCTGCCGCCCAAGAGCTGCAGAGCGTCGGCATCTCGGTCGGCCTCCTGGGCAATCCGTTCTTCGTCGCCACGATCAAGGGGATCGAGGATCGTGCCCGTGAGGTCAACCCGGCGGTGAACATCACCTCGGTTTCCGCCGACTACGACCTCAACAAGCAGGTGTCGCAGATCGACAGTTTCATCGCCGCGGGCGTCGACATCATCATGCTGAACGCGGTGGACGCGAGCGCCATCGCCCCCGCGGTCCAGAAGGCCAAGGATGCCGGGGTCGTCGTCGCCGCCTTCGACGTCTCCGCCCCGGGCGCCGACGTCACGGTAATGACCAACAACGTGAAGGCGGGGGAGATCGCCTGCCAGTACATCGTCGACCAGCTCGGCGGGGAGGGCAACGTCATCATCATCAACGGCCCGCAGTCCTCGTCAATCATCGATCGCGTGAACGGGTGCCGGAGCGTGTTCGAGCAGCATCCCGGGATCACGATCCTGTCGGATGACCAGAACGGGCAGGGCTCGCGCGAAGGCGGGCTCGAGGTCATGGAGGGGCTTCTCACCCGCTTCGACGACATCGACGCGGTCTTCGCCATCAACGACCCGACGGCGATCGGTGCGGAACTCGCGGCGCGCCAGTTCAACCGCACGGATTTCTTCATCACCGCGGTCGATGGTGCCCCGGACATCGAACAGGCGCTCAAGACCGGCAATTCGCTGATCAAGGCGTCCGCGTCCCAGGACCCCTATGTCATGGCCGGGCAGGCGTTCGACATGGGCTATGCCGTGTTCCGCGGCGAGCGGCCGGAAGAGGATACGGTACTCCTCGACCCGCAGCTCATCACCGCGGAGAACGTCAGCGAGTACAAGGGCTGGACGTCGCCGCGCTGATCATCCGTGCCGGCGCGGCCGGGAACGGCCGGCCGCGCCCTTTCCAGGGAGGTGACCCGATGTGCAAGCTCGGCATTCATTCCTTTGTCTGGACCGCCGGCTCGTCGCGGCAGGATATCGAGACGACGCTCACGAAGACGAAGGAACTCGGTTACGACGTCATCGAACTCTCCTATCCCGATCCCCGGAATCTCGACGTCGCTTGGCTCGCCCGCCGGCTCGAGGAACTCGGGCTCGACGTCGTGATCAGCATGGGGCTGCCGGCGGACGGGGATATCTCCAGCGCGGACGAGGCAGTTTCGAGGAACGGGGTCGCGATCCTCGAAACCGCGGTTGCGCTGACGCGTGATCTGGGGGGAACCAAGCTCGGCGGCATCCTCACCTCGGCGCACGGCCTGGCCCGGCAGCCGCCTACGAAGGCCGCGTGGGAGCGGAGCGTTTCCAACCTCTCGCGCGTGGCAGACCGGGCACGGGCGGCCGGCGTGACGCTCAATCTGGAAATCGTCAACCGCTTCGAAAGCAACCTGCTCAATACCGCGGCCCAGGGGCTCGCCTATCTCGACGATCTCGGTGCCCCGAACGTGTTCCTGCACCTCGACACCTTTCACATGCACATCGAGGAACCGGATCTCGGCCTTGCCCTCCGAACGGCGGCCGGCCGGATCGGCTACGTCCATATCGGCGATAGCCATCGGGGCTATCTGGGAACCGGCAGCGTCGACTTCGGATCCGTGTTCGATGCGCTGGTCGCGATCGGCTACGACGATTTCGTCACCTTCGAATCCTTTTCGTCCGAAATCGTCGACGAGAACCTTTCCCTGAAGACGGCGATCTGGCGCAATCTGTGGTCGGACAATGTCGACCTTGCCCGGCATGCCAGGGACTTCATCTCGCTCGGGCTGGAGACCGCCCGGAGAAAGGCCGAGCTTGCAAGAGAAGCGCATCGTCCGCCCGCCTGACCCTCAGCGCCGGCGGAGGAGCGTCTCCGGCGGAAGGGACCGGCCGGAGTGGCGGCCGGCAGCCGGGATCCGTCGCAGTGTCGAGGCATCCGGACGGCGAGGGCCGACCGCTAATGAGCGGGACGGGCTGACCGAACTCGTTACCTCCTGATCTCAGGAGCGGTTCCCGATCGGCAGAAATGCCTTGACGGCAGAAAGGCTCCGATACGACTATGTAAACCGCTTTACTGAAGCGGTTTACTGGCCATTCCTCAGGGCTGATGGACAAAGCGAAGCCGACACGACTTCAGGATGTGGCCAGGGCGGCCGGGGTCTCGGTGACCACGGTTTCACGCTTCCTGAACAAGACGCTCGACTTGCCGCCATCGACGCGCAAGCGCATCGAGAATGCGATCAGGGCGCTCAACTACCACCCCAATCCCCATGCCCGCCGGCTCAGCCGGGGGCGCTCCGACACGGTCGGCCTGGTCGTGCCCGACATCGCCAACCCGTTCTTCGCGGCGCTGGTCGCGGCGGTGGAGGAGGAGGCCGACCGCCGCGGCCTTGCGGTATCGCTTCACGCCACGCTGAACCGGGCCGGGCGCGAGGTCACCTATCTGGAGATGATTGAACGCCACCACGTCGACGGCCTCATCTT
>JAJUFW010000224.1 GCA_029263555.1 Alphaproteobacteria bacterium | reverse complement strand
TCGCACGATGGCGCGGGCGGCTCTATGACTGGCGCCCGCTGCTTCGCTTCGCCCTGGTCATGGGACCGTCCGGGTTCGTTTCGGTGATCGCCGGCTGGGTGACGACGGAGGTCGGCCGCCAGCCCTTCACGGTCTACGGGATGGTCAGGACTGCCGAATCCGTATCCCCGCTCGACGCGCCGGCCGTCGGGACGTCGTTCCTTGCCTTCATCGCCGTCTACTTCGTCATCTTCGGCGCGGGCACGGCCTACATCCTGAGGCTGATGGCGCAGCCGCCCAAGCCCGGCGAGGAGGAGCCGGAGGATCAGGCGCAGCCCGTCCGGGCGGCCGGCATCACCCCGGCGCCCGGGGTCGATCCCGGCCGGGCGATCAGAGGCCGCGGCGCGGAGGCGCGGACATGACCGGGTTGGCGGATCTGCAGACCATTTGGGCATTCATCATCGCCTTTGCGATCTTCGCCTATGTCGTCATGGACGGGTTCGACCTGGGCATCGGCATACTGTTTCCGTTCTTCCGGCCCGGGACCGAACGCGACACCGCCATGAATTCCGTCGCGCCGGTCTGGGACGGCAACGAAACCTGGCTCGTCCTGGGCGGCGGCGGCCTCATGGCCGCCTTCCCGCTGGCCTATGCGATCATCCTGCCGGCGCTCTACGCGCCGCTCATCGCCATGCTGCTCGCCCTCATCTTCCGGGGCGTGGCCTTCGAGTTCCGCTGGCGCGACCCGGCGCACCGGCGCTTCTGGGACATCTCCTTCATCTTCGGGTCCACCGTCGCGGCGCTGGCGCAGGGCATCACGCTCGGCGCGCTCTTGCAGGGGATCGCGGTCGAGGGGCGCTCCTACGCCGGCGGCTGGTGGGACTGGCTTTCCCCCTTCAGCATCCTGGTCGGGGTCAGCCTCGTCGTCGGCTATGCCCTTCTGGGAACGACCTGGTTGATCATGAAGACCGAAGGCGAGTTGCAGGAGCACTGCTATCGACTGGCCTGGTGGCTGGGCGCCGGCACCGTGGCCGGCATCGCCGCGGTCAGCGCCGCAACCCCGTTCCTCCAGGCCGCCTATTACGAGCACTGGTTCTCCTGGCCGCAGGTCCTGTTCACCGCGCAGGTCCCGCTCCTGGTCATCATCGCGACGGTCGTCTTCTTCGTCAGCCTTCGCCGGCGGTGGGAATACTGGCCGTTCCTGATCGCGCTCGCGTTTTTCGCCCTGGGACTCATGGGACTCGGCATCAGCATGTACCCCTATGTCGTGCCCGAGGCCGTGACCATCTGGGACGCGGCCGCCCCGGATTCGAGCCTGATCTTCATGCTGATAGGGGCAGGGATCCTGATCCCGATCATCCTGACCTATACCGGCTATGCGTATTGGATCTTCCGCGGCAAGACCGGTCATGAGGGCTATCATTGAATTGACCCGGCGCCGGGGTGACCGGGCCGGCCATTCCGGAGACCGGGGCGTCGCTCGCCGGATCGCGGCCCTCTCCGCGGGATTTCTATTGGCCCTCGGCGGACCGGCCGCGGCGCGGGCGGCGGACCTTCGTGGGCATGGCGGGCCGGTCCGGGCGATCGATGTCGCCCCGGCGGCGGGCCTGGCCGTGACGGGAAGCTTCGACGGGCGGTCGATCGTCTGGTCGCTGGACAGCGGCGCGGCCCGCGAGGTGCTGCTGTTCCATGACGGGCAGGTGAACGCGGTCGCGGTCCTGCCCGGCGGCGGCTACGCGACCGCCGGCGAGGATGGGCGCATTGCCCTGTGGGACGAGGGCGGCACCGAACCCGTCCGGAGTCTCGAAGGCCATGCCGGGCCGGTCTCGTCGCTCGCGGTTTCACCGGACGGGGACCTGCTTGCTTCCGCCTCATGGGACGGCACCGTCCGGCTGTGGCCGCTGGCGGGAGGCGGCGATGCCCGCGTCCTCGCGGGCCATCAGGGCAACGTCAACGCCGTCGCCTTTCTGTCCGACGGAAGGCTCGCCAGTGCCGGCTATGACGGCAGCCTGATCAGATGGCCGGTCGAAGACGACGGGCCTCCGGCCGTCACGACGATGCCGGCACCCCTCAACGCGCTGGCGGCGCTGCCGGGCGGACGGCTGGCAGCGGGGGCGGCCGACGGGCATGTACGCCTGATCGACGGAACGGGAGCGGTCGTCGCCGACACGGAAATCGACACGACGCCGGTCGTGGCGCTGGCCGTCTCGCCGGATGGCGAACGCCTCGGCGTCGCCTGCCTGCCGGGGGCGGTCACGATCCTGGATGCGGACACGCTGGACCGGATGCGGCGGATCGAAAGCGGTTCCCTCCTGGTCTGGTCGCTCGCTTTCACGCCCGACGGCAACGCACTCCTGGCCGGCGGGTCGGACCGGGTGGTCCATCGCGTCGATCTCGCCGGCGGGGCTGGGACGCTGGCGGCGGGGCCTCCCGCGGAAGATCCGCTCGCCGCCTATGCCGGCGATCCCGGCGCCGAGGTCTTCCGGGCCTGCGTCGCCTGCCACACCCTCGATCCGGCGGAAGGAGAGCGGGCGGGACCGACTCTCCACGGTATCTTCGGGCGGCGGATCGCTTCCGTGCCCGGCTATCACTATTCCGCCGCCTTCCGCTCGCTGGACATCGTCTGGACGCGGGAAACGGTCGCGAGACTGTTCGAAGTCGGGCCGGCGAGCTTCACGCCCGGCACCAAGATGCCGGAGCAGACCATCCCCAGCCCCGAGCAACGGGATGCGCTGATCCGCTTTCTGGAAAGGGCGACGCGGCCCGACTGATCCGGGCTCAGGCCGGCGGCTTGCCGTTTCCGGCCCGTTGCCGGCGCTCGCGCAGATAGTCGTCGGTCGTGCGCGGTGCGGGCCGGGCCGGCCCGGCATAGGGATCGAAGCCTTCGTTCGTCACCGCCTCGATCCGGCAGCGCTCGCACATCCGCACGACGTCTAGCCGGCCGGCATTCGTGCCGGAGAACATCCAGTGGCGGCCTTCCAGCCTGGCCACGATGCGCTCTACCGTGCTTCTGGTCCCGAAGGGGGTGCCGCAGCGGATGCAATGATAGGGCTCCTCCTCCTTGATCACGCGGCGCGGGGCATGCCAGGCCACGAAGTCGAGCTGCGGGGTGAGCGAGATCACCTTTTCCGGGCAGATCGCGGCGCACAGGCCGCACTGCACGCAGGCGCTTTCGGTGAAATATAGGGCGGGCCGATCCTCGCCCGCGGAAAGCGCGCCCGTCGGGCAGGCGCCGACGCAGGAGAGACAGAGCGTGCAGCCGTCCGCATCGACCGCGACGCTGCCGAAGGGCGATCCTGTCGGCAGCGGCACATAATCGACCGGGGCGGGAGCCGCGCGATGAAGCTCGCTCACTGCGCTGACGAGAAGGCTGCGCTTGCCGCCCACAGCCAGGAATGTCGCCGGCCGTGCAGGGCCCGGACCGTCGCCGGTCCGGGCCAGCGCCAGGGCCAGCTCGTCCGGGTCGTCGGTTTCGATCAGGCCGCAGGGGTCGGTGCCGTAGCCCAGCGCTTCCGCCAGGCGGTTCGCCAGGTCGAGCGTCCGGTGCAGGCCCGCCATATCGTGCCGGGGCCGCGCCCGGGCGAGCGCCCTCACGGCCGTGGCGCCCCAGGAAAGGGCCGCCGCCCACGTCTCCAGCCCCAGCTGGGTGACGGCGTTGACGGGCACCGGCAGCACCCGCGCGGGCAGCCCGTCGCCGAAACGGGCCAGGGCATCGATCAGCGCGTCGCCATGGTCGGTGTCGTGAAACAGGACGACCGGGGCCCGGCCGCCGGCCTCCCTGTAGGTCAGCAGCAGGGCGCGCAGGCGCGCCAGCAGGGTTTCCGCGCCGGGCATGTCATAGGCGGCCGCCCCGGTCGGGCAGGCGGCGGCGCAGCTGCCGCAGCCGGCGCAGATGTAAGGATCGATCGCGACATGGTCTCCGGCCGGGGTGATCGCCCCGGTGGGGCAGAGCTCCAGGCACCGCGTGCAGCCGGTGATCCGCGAACGTGAATGGGCGCAGAGATCGGCCGTGAAATCGATGTAACGGGGCTTGTCGAATTCGCCGACCAGATCCGCAGCGCGCCACAGGGCGGTTGCGACCTGCGCGCGGTCGCCGGGATCGGCCCTGAGGTAACCGTCCCGAAGTTCATGGGCCGGGAAGAGCGGGGGGCCGCCCCTCAAGTCCAGGATCAGGTCGCATTGCGATACCGCGCCGTCCTGCGGGGCGCCGAAGGCCAGCTCGGCGCGGGAAGAGGGGACGGGCAGGGCGAAGTCGTCGACGGTCAGCTCGAACGCGCCGAGATGCCCGGTCGCCGTCCGCACCGCGCCATGGGCCACGGGGAAGTCCCAGACGCGCGGCGGGACGATCCCCTCGCGCCCGGAAAGCAGTACCGTGACGTCCAGCCGGTCGGCGAGCTGGCGGCCGGCCTCGATCGCCGTCTCGTCACGTCCCAGGATCAGGACGACGCCCCCGCTCGTCAGGGTCACGGCCGCCGGCGCGCCCGCCGGCTCGGCAGCCATCGCCAGAAGCGCGGCCGCCTTCGGCCCGGCGGCTCCGGCCTCGGCCGACCAGCCCGCGGTCTCCCGGATGTTGACGAAGTCCAGGCTGCCTTCGAAGCGCAGCTCTTCCGCCGTCTGCAGGAAGAGGGGGGCCTGCTGGGTGCAGGCGATCGTCACCCGGTCCCCGGCGTCCAGGGCGGCACGGACCCGGTCCAGCTCCGCGCCGCAGAGCTGGTCGCCTTCGAGAATCTCCGCCCCTTCGCAGCCGCGTCGGGCGCTCTCGCCGAAGGCGGGCATCGTCCGTTCGCAGGAGCAGACCAGCACCTTCCGCCGTTCGGTTCGTTCCATTCCGATACCCCGGGGCGGATCCGTCCGCCCGATCTTCGAAAGAATTGTGCAGTATATGAGAAATCATAATAATCTAGATCGTGGATTTGTTGCCATTCTTTGGGCGTGAGCCATGGCCGTGCGGGTGATGCTTGCCGATCAGGGGCTCGACCTCCCGCCGCCCTATGAGCTTGTCGCGCTGCGCGAGGCCGGGGACGCCTATCTCCATGCCTGCGCGATCGCGGGCGAGAAGGGCGCCGGCACGCTCGTCTGGGTGCGGCGATTCGACCTTGCGGAATTCGCGGTCGTGCTGGAGCCAGTGCAGCCGCTGTCGGAGGCGCGGCAGGCCTTCTTCATCGCCATGAACGCGCTGGGCGATGCCCTTGCCGCCCATGCGCCGCCGGGACGGCCGATCAGCTTCGACTGGCCCGACGCCATCCGGATCGATGGCGTCCTGGTCGGCGGCGGGCGGCTCGGATGCCCGGCCGGGGCGACGGAGAACGAAGTGCCGCCATGGATGGTTTTCTCAGGCATGCTGCGGACCTTCGTGATCAATGCCGCCGAACCCGGGGCCCGTCCGCTACTGGGCGGGCTGGACGAGCTGGGCTTCCGGGAAGTCGACGCCGCAGAAATCATCGCCAGCTTCTCGCGCCACTTGCTGACCGGGTTCGACGAGTGGGCGGAAAGCGGCTTCGATCCGGTCGCCCGACGCTGGCTGGGCCGGCTGGCGCGGGAGGAG
>JAJUFW010000555.1 GCA_029263555.1 Alphaproteobacteria bacterium | reverse complement strand
CGGCGCTCGCCGTAGCCGAGGTCGAGGCTGTGCTTTCCCTGATCAATCGAGTGAAGGCTTCGGGCGTCTCGGTGATCCTGATCACGCACCGGCTGCAGGATCTGTTCCGCGTCTGCGACCGGATCGCCGTCATGTACGAGGGAACGAAGGTGGCGGAACGCCAGATCGCGAACACGGACCTGGAAGACCTCGTGAGGCTGATCGTCGGCCAGGGAGCTGAACAATGACCGCTTATACCAGGCGGGCCGAGGGCTACCCGCTGGTGGATTTCCTGACCGAGCATGCGCAGGTGCTGTCGATCGCGCTGTTCCTGCTGATTTGCGTCGTTTTCTTCTCGGTCGGAACCGATACCTTCCTGACCGCCGGCAACATCCTCAACGTCGTGCGGCAGGCGGCGCCGATCCTGGTCGTTGCCGTCGCCATGACATTTGTCATCACGACCGGCGGCATCGACCTTTCGGTCGGTTCACAGGTCGCGCTGATCAATGCCGTGGCCGCGATTGCGATCGCCGCTGGCTGGGACTGGCCGGTCGTCACCGTCGCCATGTTGCTGCTGGGAGCGGCGGTGGGCTATGCCCAGGGCTGGTTCATCTCGTACCAGGGCATTCCGGCCTTCATCGTGACGCTGGCGGGCCTCTCCATCCTGCGCGGCATCGCCCTTTATCTCACCCAGGGTTACTCGATCCCGATCCGCGATGTGCCGGGATTCTTCTGGATCGGACGCGGCCAGCTTCTCGGCGTGCCGGTCCCGGCGCTGATCGCGGTCGCCGTCGCCATCCTGGGCGTGGTCGTGATCGCCAGGACCCGTTACGGGCGGCAGGTGGTCGCTGTCGGGTCCAACGCCGAAGCGGCGCGTCGCGTGGGCATGCCGGCCAAATGGGTGATCGCGTCGGTCTACCTGGTCGCCGGCGTGGCGTCGGCGCTGGCCGGGCTGCTGATCGCGGCGCGCCTCGGGTCGGGTTCTTCCAACGCGGCGGTCGGCTTCGAACTGCAGGTCATCGCCGCCGTCGTCCTGGGCGGAACCTCGCTGATGGGCGGACGCGGCACGATTCTCGGCACGATTCTGGGAACGCTTACCATTGCCGTCATCGGCAATGGCCTCATCCTGATGCACATCTCGCCCTTCTTCACGCAGATCGTGACCGGGGCGATCATCCTGGCCGCGATCTGGCTCAACACGCGCATCTTCACGGCCAATTTCCGCTTCGGCGGGTCCGCAAGGCGGAGGACAAAATGACGTCCGAGCTTTCCGAAGCCCATGTCCGCTCAGGCAAGGTGATGACCGTCCGGGGGCCGATCGCTTCCGCGGATCTGGGCATTACGCTCATGCATGAGCACATCCTGAACGACTGCCGTTGCTGGTGGCATCCGCCGAAGACGCCGGAGCGCCAGTATCTGGCCGAGCGACCGGTATCGATCGAGATCCTGGGCGAGTTGCGTCAGGACCCGTTCGTCAACAAGCACAACATCGCGCTCGACGACGAGCCGCTGGCGATCGAGGAATTGAAGATCTTCGCGGCGGAGGGCGGCAACACCGTCGTCGATCCGACCTGCCAGGGCATCGGCCGCGATCCTCGTGCGCTGCGGCGGATTTCGGAGGCGACCGGCCTCAACATCGTAATGGGCGCGGGATTCTACCTTGCCTCTTCCCATCCGCAGAAGGTCGCCAGCATGACGGTCGGCGAGATCGCCGACGAAATCGTCCGGGAGGCGACGCAAGGCGTCGACGGCACCGATGTCCGCATCGGGCTGATCGGCGAGATCGGCGTCTCCAGCGATTTCACGCCCGAGGAGGAGAAGTCGCTGCGGGGTGCGGCCCAGGCTCAGCGTCGGACCGGGCTGCCCTTGATGGTGCACCTGCCGGGCTGGTTCCGGCTGGGGCACAAGGTTCTCGACATCGTCGCCGAGGAGGGAGGCGATCTCCGCCACACCGTCCTTTGCCACATGAACCCCTCTCACGACGATTTTGCCTATCAGAGCGAACTGGCCTCCCGCGGCGCCTTCATCGAATACGACATGATCGGAATGGACTTCTTCTATGCCGATCAGCAGGTGCAGTGCCCGAGTGACGAGGAATGTGCCCGGGCCATCGTGAAGCTGGTGGACGCGGGCCACGGCGACCGGATCCTGCTCTCCCACGACGTCTTCCTGAAGATGATGCTCACCCGGTACGGCGGGAATGGCTACGCCTTCGTGCTGCGCCATTTCCTGCCGCGGCTGAAGCGCCATGGCCTGGCCGACGACGTTGTCGCCCGCATGATGCGCGATAACCCACGATCGGTCTTCGACGCGGCCGCCTAGGCCGCAACCTGCAGTTTGAGGTAAGAAGCGGACGGACTATGACCAGGAACGTTCTTCTCGTCGGCGAAAGCTGGATCAGCTCGGCGACGCACTACAAGGGTTTTGACCAGTTCGGCAGCGTGACTTTCCATCTGGGTGCCGAACCGTTGGTGAAGGCCCTGGAGGGCAGCGAGTATCGCCTGACCTATATGCCCGCGCATGAGGCTGCGGAGAAGTTCCCCTTCGACATGGAGGGGCTCGAT
>JAJUFW010000696.1 GCA_029263555.1 Alphaproteobacteria bacterium | reverse complement strand
ATCCTCCCGGACGGTGTTGTCGATGAGCCGGAGCGAACGGCGCAGCGCGGCGAGAAGGTCCGGATGTGGGCGCAGGTCCTCCGAGTCGGCGATCGCGAAGACGCGCAGCATGTTGACGGGGTCGTGCTTGAAGGCGGTGTCGCTCATCAGCAGATGCCAGCGGACCAGCCATTCGACCGTCTCGGTCTCCTCGTCGTCCAGACCCAGAAGCGGGCAGACGCGGCGCGCCACCTTCGCGCCCAGGACCGAATGGTCGCCGCCCCGGCCCTTGGCGATGTCGTGGAGCAGCATGGCGACGTAGAGCGCACGGCGCGAGGCGATCTTGCGCGCGGTGCGGGTCTGGACCGGCAGCTCGTCGGCCAGCTGCCCGGTCATGATCTTGTGGACGATGCCGATCGCGAACAGCGTGTGCTCGTCGACCGTGTAGGCATGGTACATGTCGTACTGCATCTGGGCGACGACCCAGCCGAAATCCGGCAGGAACCGGCCCAGGACGCCGGCCTCGTTCATCCGGCGCAGCGCCAGCTCCGGGTCCTTGGGCGAGGTCAGGATCTCCAGGAACAGGCGGTTCGCCTCCGGGTCCCGCCGCAGCTTCGGCCCGATCAACCGGTGCGACCGGGTGATCAGCTTCAGCGCATGGGGGTGGATGTCCAGCCCGTGCGCCTGGGCCGAATGGAAGAGGCGCAGCATGTCCACGGGCGCGCTGCGGAACTGCTTGTCGTCGACGACGTTCAGCCGCTCCCCTTCCAGAAGGAAGCCGTCCAGGGTCTTGCGCCCGACCGGCAGCAGCCGCAGGCGGCGCGGCCGGCGCTGGCTTTCGGCCTCCAGCGCGGCGCAGAAGATCCGGGTCAGGGCCCCCACTTCCTTGGCGATCAGGAAGTAGTGCTTCATGAAGCGCTCGACGCCCGAAGTACCGGCATGATCGGTGTAGCCCATGCGTCGGCCGATCTCGGTCTGGGTGTCGAAGGTCAGCCGCTCCTCCGCCCGTCCGGTCAGGTAATGGAGATGGCAGCGCACCGTGCGCAGGAAGGTCTGGGCCTTGGCGAAGCCATCCGCCTCCTCCTGGGTCAGCATGCCCTTCTCGACCAGACCGTCGACGCCGTCGACCTGGTAGAGATACTTGCCGATCCAGTAGAGCGTCTGCAGGTCGCGGAGGCCGCCCTTGCCTTCCTTGATGTTCGGCTCGAGCACGTAGCGGCTGTCGCCTAGGCGCTGGTGGCGGGCGTCCCGCTCGGCCAGCTTCGCTTCCACGAATTCCGGACCGGTCCCGGTCGCCACCTCCTTCACGAAGCGCCGCCTCAGCTCGAGATAGAGGCGGCGGTCGCCCCATAGCGGCCGGCTTTCCAGCAGGCTCGTCCGGATGGTGATGTCGCCGAGCGCGGAGCGGATGCATTCGTCGACGGAGCGCACCGCATGGCCGACCTTCAGGTCCAGGTCCCACAGCAGATAGAGGATGTATTCGACGATCTGCTCGACCCGCGGCGTGCGCTTGTAGGGCAGGACGAATAGGAGGTCGATGTCCGAGCTGGGCGACAGCTCTCCGCGGCCGTAGCCGCCGACGGCGGCGAGCGCCAGACGCTCGCCCACGGTCGGGTTCGGGGAGGGATAGACCCGTTCGCAGATGTCGGCGATCGCGCGGATCACCTGATCGACCAGATAGACATGTTCGACGACGCAGGCGTCGCCGCCGCCGAGATCCTCCAGGAAGCGCCGCTTGAT
>JAJUFW010000259.1 GCA_029263555.1 Alphaproteobacteria bacterium | reverse complement strand
GCGCACCGTCTCGCCGTATTTCTCGCCGAACAGCGCCATCGCGCCTTCCTCGATCGCCTCTTCCGGCGACATGAGGCGGGTCGTGACCTCGGCGTTCTCACGGATGCGGGCATTCACCTCCTGCTCGACGGCGGCGATATCCTCCGCCGTCAGGGGACGAGGCTGGCTGATGTCGAAGCGCAGCCTGTCCGGAGCGACAAGCGAGCCCTTCTGGGTCACATGCTCACCCAGGCGGCGGCGCAGCGCCGCGTGCAGGAGGTGGGTGGCGGAGTGGTTCGCCCGGATGGCCGCACGCCGCGCGCCGTCGACGGTCATCTCCAGCCCGTCCCCGACCGTAAGGGCGCCGGAAACGATCCGGCCGTAATGCACGAAGAGCTCGCCGAGCTTCTTCTGGGTATCGGTGACCTCGATCACGGCGCCGTGCTCGCTCCGGAGCGTACCCGTGTCGCCGACCTGCCCGCCGGATTCGCCGTAGAAGGGCGTCTGGTTGACGATGATTGCCACTTTCTGGCCTGTTTCCGCTCGATCGACGGACTGGCCCTCGACGACAAGCGCCCGAACCACCGCCTCGGCTTCCTCGGTATCGTAGCCGAGGAACTCCGTCGCTCCGACCCGGTCCCTGATTTCGAACCACAGCGCCTCGGTCGCGGCCTCGCCCGACCCTGCCCAGTTCTTGCGCGCCTCGATCCGCTGCCGCTCCATGGCGGCATCGAATCCGGCCTGGTCCACGGTCTTGCCCTGGCCGCGAAGGACGTCCTGGGTAAGGTCCAGCGGAAAGCCGAAGGTATCGTAGAGCCGGAAGGCGACCTCGCCCGGCAGGGCGCCGCCGGGGGCGACGCGCTCGGCCTCTTCGTCGAGGAGGCGCATCCCCCGATCCAGAGTCGCCCGGAACCGCACCTCTTCCAGCTTCAGCGTCTCGGTGATGAGGGCTTCGGCGCGCGACAGCTCCGGATAGGCGCTGCCCATCTGGGTGACGAGCGCGGGTACGAGCCGGTACATGACCGGATCCTGCGCGCCGATCAGGTGAATGTGGCGCATGGCCCGGCGCATGATCCGGCGCAGCACATAGCCCCGACCGTCCTTGGACGGCAGCACGCCGTCGGCGATAAGGAACGCCGACGAACGGAGATGGTCGGCGATGACCCGGTGCGACGTCCTATGCGGACCATCGGGGTCGGAGCCGGTGACCTGCGCCGACGCCTCGATCAGGGCGCGCATCAGGTCGATGTCGTAGTTGTCGTGCTTGCCCTGCAGGACGGCCGCGATCCGCTCCAGCCCCATGCCGGTGTCGATCGACGGCTTCGGCAGGTCGACCCGCTTGTCGGGGGTCACCTGCTCGTACTGCATGAACACGAGGTTCCAGATCTCGATGAAACGGTCCCCGTCCTGGTCCGGACTTCCGGGCGGGCCGCCCGGAACGTCGGGACCGTGATCGTAGAAGATCTCCGAGCAGGGCCCGCAGGGCCCCGTGTCGCCCATCGCCCAGAAATTGTCCGAGGTCGGGATGCGGATGATGCGGTCGTCCGAAAGACCGGCGATCTTCCGCCAATAGCCCGCGGCCTCGTCGTCCTCGGCATAGACGGTGACCAGAAGGCGGTCCTTCGGCAGCCCGTATTCCTTGGTGATCAGGTTCCAGGCAAGCTCGATCGCCGTTTCCTTGAAATAGTCGCCGAAGGAGAAGTTGCCGAGCATCTCGAAGAAGGTGTGATGCCGCGCCGTGTAGCCGACATTCTCGAGATCGTTGTGCTTGCCGCCGGCGCGAACGCATTTCTGGGCCGTCGTCGCCCGGGTGTAGGGACGAGTCTCGGCGCCGGTGAACACGTTCTTGAACTGAACCATGCCGGCATTGGTGAACAGCAGCGTCGGATCGTTGCGCGGCACGAGCGGGCTGGAGGCGACCTTCTCGTGACCGTGACGGGCGAAGAAGTCCAGGAAGGTCGTGCGGATGTCGTTGGCGGTCTGCATAGGATCTCTCAAGGTCCAGCCGGCGATCGAACGCCCCTTCCCCGGCGAGCGGGGCGAGCACGCCTTGTACCAATGGCGGGCGGCAAGTGTCCAGCAGCAGGCAGGGGGTCCGCGAGGCCTCCTGGCGCCCGCCCCGAAAAGCGACGACGGCGGCCCCGGCCGGGGACGCCGTCATGACCGAAGCAGCCTGCCGGAAACGGGAACGCCCCGGCGTCAGTCGACCGTATCCTCGTCCGGCTCCTCGCCGCCGACCATCATCTTCTCCGAAACGAGGCCGGCGTTCTCGCGGATCTTCTTCTCGATCGCGTTCGCGATTTCCGGATGATCGCGCAGGAACTGCTTGGCGTTCTCCCGCCCCTGGCCGACGCGCTGGCCGTCGTAGGAGAACCACGCCCCGGATTTCTCGACGACGTTGGCCTGAACGCCGAGATCCAGCAGCTCGCCGGTCTTGCTGACGCCCTCGCCGTACATGATGTCGAACTCGACCGTACGGAACGGAGGCGCCATCTTGTTCTTGACCACCTTCACCTTGGTCTGGTTGCCGACCACGGTGTCCCGGTCCTTGATCGATCCGATGCGCCGGATGTCCAGGCGGACCGACGCATAGAACTTCAGCGCGTTGCCGCCGGTCGTCGTCTCCGGATTGCCGAACATGACGCCGATCTTGAGGCGGATCTGGTTGATGAAGATGACCAGCGTGTTGGAGCGCGAGATCGACGCCGTCAGCTTGCGCAGCGCCTGGCTCATCAGCCGGGCATGCAGGCCCGGCAGGGAGTCGCCCATCTCGCCTTCCAGCTCGGCCCGCGGCACCAGCGCCGCGACGGAGTCGACGACCAGCACGTCGATCGCGCCCGACCGGACCAGCGTATCGGCGATTTCCAGCGCCTGCTCGCCGGCGTCCGGCTGCGAGATCAGGAGCTCGTCGACATCAACGCCCAGCTTGCGGGCATAGGTCGGGTCGAGAGCATGCTCGGCATCGATGAAGGCGCAGGTCCCGCCGGCCTTCTGCGCTTCCGCGATCGCGTGCAGGGCCAGCGTCGTCTTGCCCGAGCTTTCCGGTCCATAGATCTCGACGATCCGGCCCTTCGGGAAGCCGCCGATGCCGAGGGCGATGTCGAGTCCCAGCGATCCTGTCGAGACGACCTCGGCATCGACCTGCTGGCGCGCGCCCAGCTTCATCACGGAACCCTTGCCGAACGCCCGTTCGATCTGAACGAGCGCCGCGTCGAGCGCCTTCTGCTTATCCATTGAGTTTCCTTCGACCAAGCGGAGCTGAGCGGACGACATCGGTGATCCCTCTATTTCCCATAGGTCATTGCCGACTTCAACTGGCCGAAGTGTACTCGTTTTGTTCTCGCCTGTGAAGCGCTTTCGTCGCCGCGGCCGCGCATTCCCGGGAACGGCCCCGTTCCGGGCGCCGTCAGCCGCCCGGGCGCATCACGTCCTTCACCTTGGACGCAAGCTGCTTCAGGCTGAAGGGCTTGGGCAGGAAATGGATCCCCTCGCCGCCGTCCAGGTTCCGGCGGAACCGGTCCTCGGTATAGCCGGAGATGCAGATCACCTTCATGTCCGGACGGGTCTCCCGCACCTTGCGGATGAGCGTAGGACCGTCCATGTGCGGCATGACGACGTCGGTGACCAGAAGATCGATGCGGTTCGCCGGATCGGCAAGCAGGGCCAGGGCGCTTTCGCCGCTTTTCGCTTCCAGGACCTCGTATCCCTTGTTGCGCAGCGCCCGCGCACTGAACACCCGGACCGGATCCTCATCCTCCACCAGAAGGACGCAGCCGGCCCCCGTCAGGTCCCTGACTACGGCCTCGGCGAGATCGGGCGACACCGGTTCCGCGTTCGGCTCCGGCTCGTGCCGGGGCAGATAGATCGTGAACGTCGCGCCCTGCCCCGGCGCCGAGTCGACGAAGATGTACCCGCCGGTCTGCCGGACGATGCCGTAGACCGTGGAAAGGCCGAGTCCCGTGCCGGACCCGACCTCCTTGGTCGAGAAGAACGGCTCGAAGATGCGGTTGATGTTCTCCGGCGGGATGCCGACGCCCGTGTCGTTCACCTCGATCGCCACATAGTCGCCCGGCGGGATCTCGTCCGTGCCGCTGCGAAGCGGGCTCTGGCTCGACCGGTTGAAGGTCGTGATCGTCAGGCGCCCGCCGTTGTGGGCCAGCATCGCGTCCCGGGCATTCACAGCCAGGTTGATGATGACCTGCTCCAGCTGCCCCTGGTCCACCTTGACGAGGCCGAGGTCGCGGCCGTGGATCATCTTCAGTTCGATGTTCTCGCCGATCAGCCGACGCAGCAGGTTCGAGAGCTCGGCCAGCACGTCGGTGATGTTGAGCACGCGCGGCTGCAGCGTCTGCTGGCGCGAGAAGGCCAGGAGCTGGCGCACCAGATTGGCCGCGCGATTCGCATTCTGCTTGATCTGCATGATGTCGCCGAACGAGGCGTCGCCCGGCTTGTGGCGCAGCAGCAAGAGATCGCAGAAGCCGATCATCGCCGTCAGCAGGTTGTTGAAGTCGTGGGCCACGCCGCCGGCCAGCTGGCCCACCGCCTGCATCTTCTGGCTCTGCGCGAACTGGGCTTCCAGGCGCTTCTGCTCGGTCTGGTCGATGAATTGCAGGATCAGCCCGGGCTCGCTGCCGCTTCCTCCTTCCAGCCGGCGGACATAGAGGGAAGCGGACAGCTCGCCCCGCTCGGGCGCGCCCTGGATCTGGACCTCGATCGGCACACCGCTGCTGCCGGGATCCTCGCCGGTCAGCACTTCGGAAAGCCGGGCCACAATCGCGTCCCGGGTCCTCTCGGCCAGGAAGTCGGCGATCGCCCGTCCCTGGAGATTTTCCCCCTGGTGGCCGACCAGGTCGACGAAGGCGGCGTTGCATTCGTCGATGCGGGCGTCCGCCCCCAGCAGCACGATGCCGATCGGGGCATCCTCGAAGAAGCGCTGGAACCGTGCTTCGGACAGGCGCAGCGCCTCGCGCATCTGCCGTTCCGGCGTCAGGTCGCGCACG
>JAJUFW010000342.1 GCA_029263555.1 Alphaproteobacteria bacterium | reverse complement strand
GCCTGAACGCGGCTGCCGCGCATGCCGACGCAGGCGCCGACCGGATCGATCGAGCTGTCGTGGCTGACCACGGCGATCTTGGCCCGGCTGCCCGGGTCGCGGGCCACGGCCTTGATCTCGATGATGCCGTCATAGATCTCCGGCACTTCCATGGCGAACAGCTTGGCCATGAACTGCGGATGGGACCGCGACAGGAAGATCTGCGGGCCGCGCGGCTCCTGCCGGACGTCGAAGATATAGGCCCGGACCCGGTCGCCGACCTTGAAATGCTCGCGCGGGAGCAGCTCGTCCCGGCGGATGACCGCTTCGGCCCGGCCGAGATCGACGGTGACGTTGCCGTACTCCACCCGCTTCACGAGGCCGTTGACGATCTCGCCGACCCGGTCCTTGTACTCGTCGTACTGCCGCTTCCGCTCCGCCTCGCGGACCTTCTGGACGATGACCTGCTTGGCGGTCTGGGCGGCGATCCGGCCGAAATCGATCGGCGGAAGCTCGTCCGTCAGGAACTCCCCGATCTCGGCGTCGGGCTTCAGCTCGCGCGCCTCCTCGAGGCTGATCTGGGTCGCCTCGTCCTCCACGGTCTCGACGACTTCGCGGTAGCGCATCAGCTTGATGTCGCCCGACCGCCGGTCGACATGGGCGCGGATGTCGTGCTCCTGCCCGTATTTGGAACGCCCGGCCTTCTGGATGGCCTGCTCCATGGCAGCCAGAACCTCATCGCGTTCGATGTTCTTCTCGCGGGCGACCGCGTCGGCGACTTGCAGCAGTTCCATGGGATGTCTTCCCGGCTATCCTTGATTCTTCCTGGCTCGCGGCATCCGCAACCCGGCGCCCGACGATCAGCCGCGCCCGCCGGATGCGGCGATCAGCTCGTCCGTCAGGACCAGCTTGGCGCGGGCGATGTCGTCGAAGGGCACCCCGACCGTCTCGCTCGTCGGCCGTTCTTCGCCCGATCCGTCCTTCGGCGCGTCGACCGCCACCTCGAGCTTGACCTCGCGGCCCTCGATCCCCAGCAGGCGTCCGCGGAACCGCTTCCGTCCCGAAACCGGGACGCGCGTTTCGACCCGCGCCTCGAACCCGGCAAAGCGGTCGAAATCCGAAAGCCGCGTCAGCGGCCGATCGATGCCGGGGGACGAGACCTCAAGCGTATAGGCACCCTCGATCGGGTCCTCCACGTCCAGAAGCGCGGACACGGCCCGGCTGATCTCGGCGCAATCCTCGACGGTCATGGCGGCGCGGTCGACCCGCTCGGCCATGATCTGCAGCGTCGGCCGCATGCCTCCGGTCAGGTGAACCCGCACCAGCTCGTATCCCATCGCTTCCAGCGACGGGGCGATGATCCTCTCGACCTCAGCCGTCCGATCCATTCCCGACCAAAATTTCCGAAACCGTAGAAGCCGTTCCTGCCCCGGGGGCCGGTTCCCATACCCCCAGAACAAAAAAGGCGGGCCAACGGCCCACCCTTCTATCGGACGGCTACCGTGCCGAACCGTATATGGGATGTTGCTAGCGCAAATATAGCCATTCCCGGACGGGCCGCAACCCTTCTTTTGCCCCGCGCTCAGCGCCGGGGCAGCCGGCGGAACCGCAGGAATACGGGCGTACCGTGCAACTGCTTGGCCTCGTAGCGGGTGGGCGGCCAGTCCTCCGGCCGTTCGCGCCAGTCGCGGGGCCCCCGCGCCATCCACTCGAAGGCGCCATGGGCGCGGACGTGCCACAGCATCCAGTCGACGAGCGGCTGGTTGTCGCTCGCCAGCCGGAGTTCGGCGCCGTTCTTCATCTTCCGGGCCAGGGCGTCCAGCGTCTCCGGCCGGATGAAGCGACGCTTGTGATGGCGCTTCTTCGGCCAGGGATCGGGGAACAGCACGAAGCAGCGCCCCAGGCTGGCGTCGGGCAGGGCGTCGATGACCTGGCGGGCGTCCTCGGCATGGACCCGGACATTGTCCAGGCCCATGTCCTCGACCGCCCGCAGAAGCGTCGTGATGCCGTTGACGAAGGGCTCGCACCCGATCAGCCCGACATGGCGGTGCCGCGCGGCCTGCCAGGCCAGATGCTCGCCGGCGCCGAAGCCGACCTCAAGCCACAGATCCTCGACGGGGCGCGGGAACAGTCCGCGCCAGTCGAGCGCGGCCCCTTCCGCGGGCAACGGCACGGAAAGACGGGGCAGCATCTCGTCCAGCAAGGCGGCGCGGCCAGGGCGGAGCTTGCGCCCCTGCCGCCGGCCGTAAAGCGTCCGCTTCCGTTCCGGGGGGGAACCGGCGGTCATCGGGTCGGGCGTCAATTGAAAGCGGACCGGAGCTCGTCCACCAGATCCAGACGCTCCCAGGAGAAGCCGCCATCCGCTTCCGGCGCCCGGCCGAAATGGCCATAGGCGGCGGTGCGGGCGTAGATCGGCTTGTTCAGGCCCAGATGGGTACGGATGCCGCGCGGCCGAAGATCGACCAGCTCGCGCAGGACGCGGGACAGCTTCTCCTCGTCGACGACGCCGGTGCCCTCGGTGTTGATGTAGACCGACAGCGGCTCGGAGACGCCGATCGCGTAGCTGAGCTGGATCGTGCAGCGGTCGGCAAGCCCGGCCGCGACGATGTTCTTGGCGAGATAGCGGGCGGCATAGGCGGCCGACCGGTCGACCTTGGTCGGGTCCTTGCCCGAAAAGGCGCCGCCGCCATGGGGTGCGGCACCGCCATAGGTGTCGACGATGATCTTGCGGCCGGTAAGGCCGGTGTCGCCGTCCGGGCCGCCGATGACGAAGCGGCCGGTGGGGTTCACGTAGAAGGCCTCCTCCGGGCACATCCAGCCTTCCGGCAGGACGTTCAGCACATGCGGGCGCACGATTTCGCGGACGGCGTCCTGGTCCAGATCGGCGGCATGCTGGGTCGAGACGACGACCGAGGTCGCGCAGACCGGCCGGCCGTTCTCGTAACGCAGGCTGACCTGGCTCTTGGCGTCCGGTCCCAGCCCCGGCTGGGCACCGGAATGGCGCGCCTCGGCCAGGCTCTTCAGGATGGAATGGGCGTAGTAGATCGGCGCCGGCATCAGCGCCTCGGTCTCGCGGCAGGCGAAGCCGAACATGATGCCCTGGTCGCCGGCCCCCTCGTCCTTGTTGCCGGCCGCGTCCACGCCCATGGCGATGTCGGCCGACTGCTGGTGGACGAGCACCGTCACCTCCGCCGTCTCCCAGTGGAAGCCGTCCTGCTCGTAGCCGATGTCCTTTACCGCCTGCCGCGCGACATCCTCCAGCACGCCCGCTGTCACGGTCTCCGGACCGCGCACCTCGCCGGCAATGACGATCCGGTTGGTGGTGCACAGCGTCTCGACCGCCACGCGAGCCTCCGGCATCGCGGTCAGGTAGGTGTCGACGATGGCGTCGGAAACGCGGTCCGCAACCTTGTCGGGGTGACCCTCGGAGACGGACTCGCTGGTGAAGATGTAATTACCCTGGCGCACGGCTGATCCTGTGAGATGGGTCGCGGTGAAGGTGCTTATGGGTCGGAAACGCAGGGCCGACACCGCGTTCTGACAAGGAACACGACCGCGGTCAATAGGGCGTTCGCGCCGCGAATCGCGGCGCAAGCGCCGTCAGCAGCGTCGCCGTGCGACGAACGCCGGGTTGCTATCCTGGTTCCTCCTCGGCCTGATAGTCGCTGGCGATGGCCTTGGTCAGCTCGAACACCCGCTTGCGCACCGCCGGCTCCGTGATCCGGTAATAGGCGCGCACGAGTTCCAGGGTTTCGCGCTTGGTCATCGGATCCTGGCCGCCGCCCCCGTCGGCCTCACGCGGCTCCTGGCGCCCGTTATCCGGCGCCGGCGGGGCGTCGTCGAAGAAGTAGGAGACGGGCACGTCGAGGACGCGGCTCAGGTCGAAAAGCCGGCTCGCGCCGACGCGGTTCGCCCCGCGCTCGTATTTCTGGACCTGCTGGAAGGTCAGGCCGATCGCCTCCCCCAGCCTTTCCTGGCTCATGCCGAGCAGCGTCCGGCGCAACCTGATCCGATGTCCGACATGCACGTCGATCGGATGCGGCTTGTCGATCCGCGGCCGTCCGACCGGCCGCTTCGTGGGCGTTTGTTCAGGCAATGTCGGGTCTCGCCAACCTTTCGGAAAGAAGACATACCGTCGTATGTATCT
>JAJUFW010000321.1 GCA_029263555.1 Alphaproteobacteria bacterium | reverse complement strand
TTGCCGACCGGAACCGGCTCGATCCGGCGATGGCCGCCCTTCTCGACCGGCTGGATCTTCTGGCCGCGCGCAACTTCGCCCAGCTCACCAAGCATTGCGGCGTCGACATGGAGGATCTGGCGGAGATGATCGCCGAGATCCGGGCCCTGTCGCCGAAGCCGGCCGAGGCCTTCAACCACGAGGTCGCCCAGCCGGTCGCGCCGGACATCCTGATGCGGCCCAAGCCGGGCGGCGGATGGATCGTCGAGCTGAACAACGACACGCTGCCGCGCGTTCTGGTCAATCAGCGCTACTATGCCGAAGTGGTGGCGGGAGTCCGCTCCAAGGCCGAGCGGGAGTATCTTTCCGAGTGCTATGCCAGCGCCAACTGGCTCGTGAAGTCGCTCCACCAGCGCGCGACCACGATCCTCAAGGTCGCGGGCGAGATCGTCCGCCAGCAGGACAGCTTCTTCCGGCACGGCGTGCAGCACCTGAAGCCGCTGATCCTGCGCGACATCGCGGACGCGATCGGCATGCACGAAAGCACGGTGAGCCGCGTCACCTCGAACAAGTTCATGGCGACGCCGCGCGGCCTGTTCGAGCTCAAATACTTCTTCACGACCTCAATCCAGGGCGCGAACGGCGGCGAAGCCCATTCCGCCGAAGCGGTCCGGTTCCGCATCAAGGCCCTGATCGACGCCGAGACCGCCGATACGGTCTTGTCCGACGACCGGATAGTTGAGATTCTACGGACCGAGGGCATCGACATCGCACGCCGCACCGTTGCGAAATACCGGGAGGCCATGCGCATCCCGTCTTCGGTTCAGCGGCGGCGCGATAAGAGCATGCGCCTCTAGTTGCCGGAAGCCGGCGCACCCATCTCATGCCAGGACAGGGATCCGGCACCACGTCACGAGGGAGGTTTTCTTGACAAGGTCAACCACCCGCACCTATGGTCCCGGCCCGCTGGAGAGGCCGCGCCACCAGCACACCGCTCATCCGTAGCGCCACGCAGATCCGGAATCGGTCATGCAGCTCTCCACCGAAAGCAGGGAACGTCCGTTCAGCGACATGTCGCCGAACCGTGTTGCCTGCGGCCTGGGAGCCACGCGGCTCGCCGAAAGGGGCGGACGTCCGGCCCCTTGCTCCCGCAGGGAACATCCTTCCCGAATGGGTCTACACCGCCGTCCATCGCCGGAATGACCATGACGATCGCCGCGAGGCCTGTCGGCGTGGCGTACAGCCGCGGTTCCGGCACATGGCCTCTATCTTCCCGAAGCGGGCCCGATTGCGCCCCTTACATGATCCATCGCCGAGCCGACGAAGGTATCGTCGGCTGCGCCGGCCTTTGCCCGATGCGGGCCGCCGGCGCCTGACGGCGCCTTCATGGGTTGTTTGCTCATGCTCGACTTTCTCTCGCCCGATGCCGTCATCGCGAATCTGCGCGCCACCAGCAAGAAGCAGGCGCTGCAGGAACTCGCCAGGCATGCTGCCGAGCTCACCGGCCAGCACGAACGGGCAATCTTCGACGTCCTTCTGGAACGGGAACGCCTGGGAACGACCGGGGTCGGCCGGGGCATCGCCATCCCGCATGGCAAGCTCTCGACCCTCGACCGGGTCCATGGCATGTTCGCGCGGCTGGAGAAGCCCATCGACTTCGATGCGGTGGACGACCAGCCGGTCGATCTCATCTTCCTGCTGCTGGCGCCCGAAAGCGCCGGTGCCGATCACCTGAAGGCGCTCGCCCGGGTATCGCGGCTGCTGCGCGACGACGGGCTGTGCGAGAAGCTGCGCGGCTGCGAATCGCCGGACGCGATCATGGCCCTGTTCACCGCCCAGGAAGCGCAGAACGCGGCCTGAACGGCGTCGGCCCGCAAATGAAAAAGCCCCGCCGTACAGGCGGGGCTTTTTCATGTTCCGTTGGAGGGAGCGGCCGCCGGGATGCGGTCAGTGGGCGCTCAGCGGCTCCATGTCGTTCTGGCGGACGACGGCGAAGGCGAGTTCCCGCGTCCCGAGAACGGCAAGCTGGGTACCGTCGGCGGCGTGCACGGAAAAGGCGGTGGCGCCCGCATCGTCCGTGACCGGCTTCACATAAGCCAGCTCCTGCACGCCGTAGACGGCGAAATCGAGCGTGGACATGTCACGCGAAAGCCGCGCGCCCGGCGAATTCTGATGCTGATCCATGATAAGCAACCCTTTCCTGCGGGCGTCAAACGCTGCCGTCGTGTCCGACGTCGATCGCGCGGGACCGGCCCTTCGGCCCCTGGATACGGATCGTCCGGACCTGCGATTCCGGCAACGGACGCTTCAGGTCGATATGAAGGAGGCCATTGTCAAGTGTGGCACCGGAAATCTCGATGCCGTCGGCCAGTACGAAGGAGCGTTGGAACTGACGCGCGGCGATGCCGCGGTAGAGGTAGACCCGGTCCTTGTCGTCGGTCTGCCGGCCGCGGACCAGAAGCTGATTGTTCTCCACCTGGACGGAGAGGTCATCGAGCGTGAAGCCGGCAACCGCCAGCGTGATGCGCAGCCCGTCTTCTCCGATCTGTTCGATATTGTAGGGCGGATAGCCCTCGTGAGCGGATTTGGAAACCCTGTCCAGGGTTCGTTCGAACTGCTCGAACCCAAGCAGAAGGGGGCTGTTGAACAGCGACAACCGTGTCAAGGCGCCAATCTCCTCAACTGAGCGAGCGGCCGATCTAGCATCGGCGTCAAGGGCCCGGTTTCCCGGCACCACAAGGGCAGCCCGGATCGGCACTGCCACCGCTCAGCATGTGGGATCTGGACGCGCCAAGGTCAAGCGGCCGCGGGTCCGGGAACGGCAGAGAAATCGTTAAGCGATTCTTCAATTTGTACGGCTAGTCCGGCATTCATGATGAGTGTATCGCTTGCCGCCGTCGACGAAGACATCCGCAACCGCTATGCCCGCCACATGGGCAAGTTCAGCTCGTTCTTTCTGAACTGGCTGAAGTTCGAAGACAACTCGGACAGGCTTTACCGCGCGGTCGGCGAGGACGGCGAGAACTATCTCCAGCTGCGGCTCAAGCAGCACGACGTGATGGAATCCCTGATCGTCATGGAGGTGACTCACGATCACTGGAAGACGACCCACCCGGAGCGGATCTACGGGTTCCTGAACCACGAGGACCGGAACGGCAACGGCATCTGGCACTATCTCGCGGACACGCTGCGCCAGAACGAGGGTCGCGAGACGCTCAAGATGGCGCGCACGCTGCTCGCGCTCGACATCAGCTTCGCCAAGCTGAACCGTCAGGGGATCAGCCCGCTCGGCAAGATGCTGCTGCCGACTCCCAAATGGCAGTCCCTGAACGCGCTCATCGCGACCAAGCATCTGTCGATCGAGAACATCGAGCGCGCGGTCGCCGAGCAGGCCAAGGAAAAGCCGATCCTGGCCCACTTCATGAGCCAGATCTTCTCCAGCGACCTTGCCGACAATCGTGGGCTCCTGTCCCAGCACGTCCTGAAGCAGTCGGTCCAAAGCCAGAGCGACAGCTCGCTCCGCGCCGCGACCTGCCGGCTGTTCTTCGACTATGTCGACGTCCGGGACAATACGACCGCCTTCTTCAAGCTGATCGCCAACACCAATCACGGCATGTTCGACGACCTGCTGCGGCTCCTCCTCCTGAACACGGAGGAGACGCTGGCCCAGATGGCGCCGCCGGACGTCGCGACCAAGAAGGCCTACCGGCAGGCGGTGCTGTGCCGGCGGCTGCTGCTGCGCGACAAGCAGGGCGAAGGCATCCTGTTCAAGGGGCTGGCGGCCGGGAAGCACGCCCATCTGCGCAAGCTGACCTCCCTGCTGATGAACGAGGACCTGGCGATCCGGAAGCTGGTGCGCGGCGAACCGGTCCGGCAGCCGCTGCCCGTCGACCGGAATTCGCCCGCCCCCTGCAATCCGCTCCTGTCCCTACTGCTTCAGCGCAACAATGCCGGGGACACGATCTTCCACGTCGCGGCGCTCAAGGGCGACCAGCCGGCGCTGGAGGGCTTCTTCTACAACATGCCGTCGAACGACGTGTACGCGATCATGACGGGGCTTCCGAACCGGGCGGGGCTGACGCTCGCCGATCTCGCCCAGCCGGAGCGGGCGAAGCAGCGCCTCGTCCGCGCGGCCCAGGCGGGGCACATTTCAGGCGCCGACGCCCAGGAGACAATGCGGCGCGTCCTGGCCGTCCCGCCGGAGACCCGCGCCTACATCACCGGCAAGATCACGGAGATCGAGACGCTGGCGGCCGACACGGGCCACGGCGGCACCGGCGGCGCGCCGCTG
>JAJUFW010000368.1 GCA_029263555.1 Alphaproteobacteria bacterium | reverse complement strand
GCTCGTGCGAACGGACGAGGTCGCCCGACGCCAGAAGCACGTCGAGGTCGTAGCTGCCGGTGATGTGGCCCAGCAGGATCACTCCTGCCAGCAGGCAAAAGCCACCGCTGGCCGTCACGGTCAGGGCCTCCCGGGCGCCGTCGCGCGCGCTCGGCGTGTGATACCAGTAGCCGATCAGGAGAAACGAAAAGAGGCTGGTCAGCTCCCAGAAGAAGACGAGCTGGACCAGGTTCCCCGAGAGAACGATGCCGAGCATCGCGCCCATGAAGGCCAGCAGGAAGGAGAAGAAGCGAAGAACCGGGTCGGCCGGGGAGACGTAGTAGTGGGCGTAGAGTGCCACCAGGCACCCGATCCCGGCAATGAGCGCGACGAAGATCCACGCGAACCCGTCCAGTCTCAGCACGAAATCGATGCCGAGTTGCGGGATCCATGAGAACTCGCTGCGGACGACGTGCCCGTCCGCCACGGTATCCCGAAGCATCAGGGCAATCAGCAGCACCAGCAGGGCGATGCCGCCGGTGAGCCAGGATCCCGCGGTGCGGAAACGGGTCGGGAGAAGGAGGGCGAGCAGGCTGCCGGCAAAGGGGAGAACGATCACGAGAGGCAGAAAAACATCATTCGTCATGATCGATTGGGCGGCCTCTCGCTTGGAGATCGGGGGAGGGCGTGGTCGCGAGTCACGCTCACGCATTATGGTTTTTGCGGATCGTCAATAGCAAGTCGTATCTTATTGAAATTTCTCACCGAACCGGCTCTTCATGCGGACGAGGTTCGGCCGCCCGCGATGGGCTTGACGGGAGGCAGGTCTTGGTCCCCGGCGGGCGCCGACCGCCACCCGTCATCACTCGAGGGTGCGTTTGATCGCCCGTTCGGCAAGCCCGAGAAGCGTCAGGATCACGATCGTGAAAACGAGCGCGATGCCGGCGATGATGTAGTATCCGGCCCCGCAGGCGAGGCCGATCGCCCCGCATACCCATATGTTTGCCGCGGTCGTCATGTTCTGGACCGTGCGGCCGCTGCTGATGATGGCGCCGGCGCCAAGGAAGCCGATCGCGGCGATTACGCCTTCGATGATCCGCAGGAGGTCGCTCCGGTTTTGCGCCGCAATCTCGATCGAGCTGTAGAAGAGCTCGAAGCCGACGAGGGTCGTGACGGCGGCACCGAGCGAGATCAGCATATGGGTGCGCAGGCCGGCCGGCTTGCGCCGGATCTCCCGGTCAAGTCCGAGGATCATTCCGAACAGGACGGCGGCGCCGAACCGGAGCATGATCTCCGGGGCCGGGGTTTCAGTGTGAACGGTGAAGCCTTCCATCCGAAACTCTCCGGTTGCACGCGAGCGGCCGACCATGGGAACGGAGCGCGTGGCTTCAACGGGGGGGGCATCCTTCGGTTCCGGTCCGATGGCCGAAGGCTCGCCACCCGGGAGGAGGTTCTTGACATGCGCATTCACGATCCCGCGGGCCATCCGCCCGGCCCCACCGAATGTGCGACGTGGTCAGTCGTCCGTCTGTTGCTGGCGGCCGCGCTGGTCCTGTCGCTAATCCCGGCTGGCGCCGCGGCGGCGGCCGATCCGCCGCCGGCGGACGACACGGAGCGGACCCGTCCGGACGCCCCGGCCGACCCCGGAGAGGTGCTGGACGAATTGCAGAAGCTGGTCGACCGGCTCGGGCGGCTGCTTGAGGAACTGCCGCGCTATGCCCTGCCGGAGATTACGGAGGATGGCGACATCATCATCCGGCGGAAGGACGACCGGAAGGAGAAGCCCCCGCATCCCGAAGAGCCCGGTCGGGAAGGGGTGATAGAGCTTTAGTAGAACCGGGCCGGTGCGGCGGCCCGGGTATGCGAACGGGCACCGCCGGCCGGCGGACGCCCGTCAATCGTCCGATATGCCGGTCCCTTGGAGAGGGGACGCATGCCTTCAGTTCAGCTTCTGTCGAAGCGGATACTTGTCGTTCGCCATCACATGCTGATGGCCGATCCGGTGGGCCGTGTCGATCAGAACCGGCGCGCGCAGATTGGCCGTCAGCTCTACGCCGCCTGCGCCCTGGCGGACGGTGACGATCAGCAGAACGGCGAGGTCCTGCGGCCGGATCTGCAACTTGGAGGCGGCATCCTCGAGTTCGACCACTTCATGACCGCTGGCGCCCGCCGGAACGGGCAGCACGTAGAAGCTCAACGAAGGCTCGTCGATCGACTGGAGCAGCTTCAGATGCTCGCCCTTTCCTTCGGGCAGGTTCAAGAGCGCGAAAGCCTGATAGGCGCCGAACCCGATCAGGCCTTTCGGGAAGGTGATGATTCGGTCCCGCAGCACCTCGTATTCCCCGAACCGCGTCGGGATGGTCAGCGTGTCCGCCTCCACGTCGATGCCTGGGGGCTCGCTCATTCGCGTCTGAACGGTCATCTTCGGGGCCATTGCCTCAGTTGCCAGACTCGGCATCGTAGGCACTCCTCCTTACAACAGGGTTAACGGGCGCAGTCCTTGCGCCCTCGGGCGCCCCTCTACTTGAGGAAATCGAGCAGCGACATCGAGCTCAGCCGGCTCAGAGCCATGTAGGACGCCTGCAGCTGGACCTGCTCGTTGGTCAGTCGGGTGATCGCTTCGGCAGGGTCGGCATCCTCGATGCCGGCGATGGTGTTCTCCGAATAGGTCAGATAGCTGTCGTGCGACGACCTTGCGCTGTCCAGCACCGAGGATTGGGCGCCGATCCGGCTGCGCAGGGCGGAAAGGCCGTCGATCGCCTGGTTCGTCAGATCGAAGGCCTCCTGCAGCACGGCGTCGCGGTCCGCGGTCGGAACGGCGGGATCGCCGGCCCATTTCACATAGGCGAGGGCGCGCATCAGCTGCTCGAACGCCGGCTCGTCGGCGGCCATCCCGTAGGTGAGCTCGAAATCCTCGTCGGCGCGGACGGTCGCGAGAACGTGATCGCCCTGGTAGTAGCTGGTATCCGGGGCGAAGCCGCCCGGCAGCCCGGCCGTCGGGTCGTAGGCGGTCAGGTCCACCGGCGGCTGGTCGGCCCTGCTGCCCGCGAAGAGATACCGGCCCTCATGGTTGACGTTGAGCAGCCCCGCGACTTCCTGCATGAAGCCGTCGCCCATTTCCTTAAGCGCGACGTAATCGGCATTGTTGGAGCTGAGCGCCGAGGAGAGCTGCGACAGCAGGTATACCGCGCGGTCGACGATCGTCGACACGGTGGACTCCATGATGTCCATCCGCCCGGAAGCGCGATCGATGTTTCTGATGAACTGCTGAGAGCGGCTGTATGACGTTTCCACGCTCAGCAGCTTGAAGGAGGCGGCGCCGAGTTGATCGTAGCGCTGGGCCACCTTGCCGCTGGCCAGCTGCAGGTTCGCCTCCTTCATCCGGGCCTGGGTGTTCCGGTTGTAGGTCTGGTTCAGCAGATACTGGGCGTAGTTGGAGACGCGGGTCATCGCCTATGGCTCCGGCTAGACGAGGTTCACGAGGATGTCGAACAGGTCATTGGTCGTCTGGATGACGCGGGCCGAAGCCTGGTAGGCGCTCTGGTAGACCACCATGTTCGTCAGTTCCTCATCCATGTTGACACCGCTGAACGACAGCGACTTGTCCAGCAGGTCGCGGTGCAGGGATTCCTGGTAGGTGAGCTCGGTCGCGGCGTTCGCGGCGCTGGAGGCGTTGAACGAGATGATCGACGACGCGTAGCCCGAAAGGGTCGTTTCGACCCCGGGCAGGCCGCCGACGTTGCCGAAGCTGAGATTGGTCGTGAGCAGTTCCGACATCCGGCGGACGATGGTGTCGTCCGCCGCGCCGATGTGATAGCCGCCGCCGTCGCTCAGCAGGATGCCGCGCGACAGCTTGTCGGGGGATTCCGCCAGATCCTGCCGGACCGCGATGTC
>JAJUFW010000127.1 GCA_029263555.1 Alphaproteobacteria bacterium | reverse complement strand
GTCGGCTACGAGTTCGAGCACGACTTCAGCGACTCCCTGACCTTCCGCCAGAATGCCCGCTACGCCCGTGTCGATACGGAGGAGGCCGGGCCGTACCCCTACGGCTATGTCGACGAGGCAACCGGCCTTCTGAACCGAATCGGTTTCGAGCATGACACCACGGTCAACACCGTCTCGCTCGACAACCAGGTCGAATCCCGGTTCCGGACGGGGGCTCTGGACCATACCCTGCTGGCGGGTATCGACTACCGCTACTACAACATCGATCATGTCCAGGCGGCGGGCGCCGCCACGCCGATCAGCGTCGTCGACCCGGTCTACGGGCTGCCGCAGCCGGCGGTCGCCCCCTACCTGGACCAGGACCTGACGCTGCAACAGCTGGGCTTCTACGCCCAGGACCAGATCAAGTTCGGGGATGGCTGGATCGTCACCCTCAACGGGCGGTACGACCGGCTCTGGACCGACAGCAGCGACGAGGTCGGCAGCGCTAACTTCAAGCGGACGGATGGGGAATTCAGCGGCCGGGTCGGCCTCGGCTATGAATTCGCCAACGGCCTCACCCCTTATGTGAGCTACGCCCGGTCCTTCAACCCGACGATCGGCGCGGATTCCTCGGGCCGGCCGTTCACGCCCGAGACCGGCGAGCAGTACGAAGCTGTCGTCAAATACACCCCCGGCTTCGCCGACGCGTCGATCACGGCGTCCGTGTTCGAGATCACCCGCAAGAATGTCCCGGTCAGCGATCCGAACAACCTCTTCTTCGAGGTTCAGCGGGGCGAGGTCCGATCTCGCGGGATCGAGGTCGAGGGTCACGCCAATCTGACGGACAACCTGAAGCTCCTGGCCGCGATCTCGGTGATGGACATCGAGGTGACCGAGGACACGAACCCGGCCCTGATTGGCAGGCGGCCAACCCTCATGCCCGAGCTTCAGGCGGCGGCATGGCTCGACTACTCCTTCCCGGCAGGCGCCCTCGAGGGCTTCAGCATCGGGGGCGGAGTCCGGTATGTCGGGGAGACCTATGCCGACGAGATGAACCAGCTCGAGGTCCCGAGCCATACGGTCTTCGATGCCGCCCTGCGCTACGAACGCGACGGCTGGGGGGTGTCGCTGAACGTCATCAACCTGTTCGACAAGGAGTATGTCGCCGGCTGCGACGGGGAGTTCGTGTGCAACTACGGCGAGCAGCGCACCGCGATGTTGCGGCTGAGCAGGACGTGGTAGTCCTCCGGCCCGGTGCGGATTGATTGAGGGACAAGCCCCCCGTCGCCTGCAATCGGCGGGGGGATGTCACCGAGACGGATAGGGGCGAGCATGGATGATCTCGATCGGGGCCGGAAGACTGCCGGCCCGGATCTCGGCACGGCGGGAATGCTGAGGCAGTTCTTCGCCTATTACAGGCCCTACCGGGGCCTGTTCGCGCTGGACTTCTCCTGCGCCGTGCTGTCCGGCGTGCTCGAGCTGGGCTTTCCGGTCGCCGTCAAGGCGTTCGTGGACCATCTCCTGCCCGGCCAGAACTGGGGCCTGATCCTCCTTGCCTCCGCCGGTCTGCTGGCGGTCTATCTCCTCAATACCGGCTTCATGGCGATCGTCACCTATTGGGGGCACATGCTCGGCATCAATATCGAGACCGACATGCGCCGGCAGTGCTTCGACCACCTCCAGAAGCTTTCCTTCCGCTTCTTCGACAACCAGAAGACCGGCCATCTGGTCGGGCGCCTGACCAAGGATCTGGAAGAGATCGGGGAGATCGCGCATCACGGTCCGGAGGACCTGTTCATTGCGGTGATGACGTTCCTCGGCGCGCTGGTCCTGATGCTCATGGTGAATGTCGAGCTGGCGCTGCTGACGGCGGTCATCGTTCCGGTGACCGCCTGGGTCACCAGCCGCTACGGCGGGCGGATGACCCGCACCTGGCACGAGCTGTTCGGGCGCGTCGGGGAATTCAACGCGCGGATCGAGGCGAATGTCGGCGGGATCCGGGTCGTGCAGGCCTTCGCGAACGAGGATCACGAACGCCGCCTCTTCGCCCGGGAGAACCAGCTTTACCGCCGCACGAAGCTGCAGGCGTACTGGATCATGGCCGCCAGCACGTCGCTCAGCTATCTCGGCATGCGCCTCACCCAGCTGATCATCATGATCGCGGGCACCTGGATGGTCTTGCAGGGTGAGCTGAGCAATGGCGGCTTCGTCGGCTTCCTGCTGCTGGTCGGGGTGTTCTTCCGCCCGATCGAGAAGATCAACGCGATCATCGAGGTCTATCCCAAGGGCATCGCCGGATTCCGCCGGTACCTGGAGTTCCTCGCGACCGAGCCCGAGATCGTCGACCGCGCCGACGCCGTTCCCGTGCGCGGCCTCAAGGGCGAGATACGATTCGAGAATGTCTCCTTCGGCTACACCCCCGACCGTCCGGTGCTGAGGAACATCAACCTGGTCGTCCATCCAGGAGAGACGGTCGCCTTCGTCGGCCCGTCCGGGGCGGGCAAGACAACGCTCTGCTCGCTGCTGCCGCGCTTCTACGACGTGTCGGAAGGGGCGATCACGATCGACGGCATCGATATCCGCCAGATGACGCTCGCCTCGCTTCGCAGCCAGATCGGGATCGTCCAGCAGGATGTCTTCCTGTTCCCCGGCACCATCCGCGAGAACATCGCCTATGGCCGCCTGGACGCGAGCGAGGCCGAGATCATGGAGGCGGCGAGACGCGCCCGGCTGGACAAGGTCATCGAGGGCCTGCCGAACGGCCTGGACACGATCATCGGCGAGCGCGGGGTCAAGCTGTCCGGGGGACAGCGGCAGCGCCTCGCCATCGCCCGCATGTTCCTAAAGAATCCGCCGATCCTCATCCTCGACGAGGCGACGTCGGCGCTCGATACCGAGACTGAGCGGGCGATTCAGCGGTCCCTTGCCGAACTCGCCAAGGGACGCACCACGCTCGTCATCGCTCACCGGCTGGCGACGATCCGCGATGCCGATCGGATCGTGGTGCTGGATCAGTCCGGGATCGTCGAAGAGGGGCGGCATCAGGACCTCGTCGCCGCCAACGGCAACTACCGGCGCCTTCACGACGCACAGTTCGGAGGGTGAAGATGACGAGGTGTCGTGCTGTCCCCAGCCGATCGATCCTTCGCGCCCTCGTCCTGCCGGTCGTCGCACTGATCTGCGTCCTCCAGGCTTCGGCCGCATCCGCCCAATGGCCGCGCACGGTCACGGACATCGCTGGCCGGGAGGTGGATATCCCGTCGAAGCCCCAGCGAATCCTGCTGGCCGAGGGCTTCCAGATTCTCGCGCTTTCCTTCGTCTCGCCCGATCCGGTGAGCCTGCTGGCTGGATGGGGCGGCGATCTCAGGACGTTCGACCCGGCGACCTACGCCCTGGTCAGAGACCGTTTTCCGGATATCGAAAACGTGCCGACGACCGGCATGGGATCGGGCGAGACCTTCTCTCTGGAACGGGCCCTGGCGCTCGATCCCGATCTTGTCGTCTTCAGTCTCTGGCAGGCCCGCGGGAACCTCGCGGAAACAGCGGCTCCCTTCGAGGCGGCGGGCATTCCCGTCGTCTTCATCGACTTCTATCTGGACCCGCTCGCCAATACCCTGCCCAGTCTGGACCTGCTCGGTCGGATCCTGGGGGAGGAGCAGCGCGCCCGGGAATACGCGGCCTTCTATCGCGAGCGGCTGGACTTCGTGAAGAAGCGGCTGGCCGCGGAAACGGTGCCGCGGCCGAAGGTCCTGCTCCACGCCTTTCCCGAGGTCTGGCCGTGCTGCTGGTCGGCAGGGGGGCGGGGCGTAGGCGAACTCATAGACCTCGTCGGCGGCCGCAACATCGGGGCGGAGCGCTTTCCGTCACCGAACGGCGGGCAGCTCAATCTCGAGGTCATCATCGAAGAGGATCCGGAGGTCTATATCGCGACCGGCTCCTCCGGTACGGGCCCGGGTGTGGCTCTGGGCGCAGGCGTGACGGAGGACGAGGCGCGCTCGGACCTGGCCCGGGTGATTGGCGCGCCGGGGCTTTCCTCCCTGTCCGCGGTGGTGGAGGGGAGGGTGCATGGCCTCTGGAACTTCTTCAACGGCAGCCCGATCAACATCCTGGCCGTGGAGGTGATGGCAAAGTGGGTTCATCCCGAGCTCTTCGGCACCCTCGACCCGGGTGAGACGCTGGCGGAGATCAACGATCGGTTTTCCGCCGTGCCGTTCCGGGGCGCGTTCTGGGTCGATTTGGTGCCGGGGGCGATGCCGTGAGCTTCCCCCTGCCTGCGGATCATGCCCTCGACCGTTATGGCCGCGTGCTGCGCCGCCGCGTTCTGGTGCTGGCGGCGCTTACCGTCGCCGTCTTCGCGTCCTTCTGCTTCGATCTGGTCCTCGGCCCCTCGGATCTCGGCGTCGTCGACGTGCTCGCCGGCCTGGTCCGGCCCGAGAGTCTGAGCCGTGGCGCCTCGGTCATCCTCTGGGACGTCAGGCTGCCCTATTCGCTGATGGCGCTGATCGTCGGGGCGGCGCTGTCGCTTGCCGGCGCCGAGATGCAGACGATCCTCAACAACCCGCTCGCCAGCCCGTTCACGCTCGGCGTTTCCTCCGCCGCGTCCTTCGGCGCGGCGCTGGCGATCGTCGTCGGGGTCGGGATACCCGGCCTGCCGCAAAGCTGGATCGCCCCGGCGAACGCCTTCCTCTTTGCCTTCCTCTCCGTGCTCCTTTTGCAGGCGCTGGCCCGGCTCAGGGGCGCAGGCGTGGAGACCCTCGTCCTGTTCGGCATCGCGCTGGCCTTCGCCTTCAATGCCCTGGTCGCGCTGATGCAGTTCCTCGCCAGCCAGGAGGCGTTGCAGCAGCTTGTCTTCTGGAGCATGGGCAGCCTGTCGCGCGGTACCTGGGAGAACCTGCCCGTGCTGGCGGTCATCGTCGCCTGCACGGTCCCGTTCTCCCTCAACGCATCCTGGAAGATGACGGTGCTGAGATTCGGCGAGGACCGTGCCCGGTCGTTCGGCATCAACGTGCCCCGCTTGCGCTTTGCCTCCCTTCTCCGGGTGAGCCTGCTGGCGGCGACCGCGGTGGCGTTCGTCGGCACGATCGGCTTCGTCGGGCTCGTCGGTCCGCACATCACGCGCCTGCTGCTCGGCGAAGATCATCGCTTCTTTCTGCCGGGGGCGATGCTGACCGGGGCGCTCGTGATGTCGCTTGCCTCGATCGCCAGCCGGTCGTTGGTCCCCGGGGTGATCGTGCCGGTCGGGATCGTCACGGCGCTGGTCGGGGTACCGTTCTTCCTGGCGCTGATCCTCGGCCGGCGGGAGCGCTCCTGATGGCGGAACGGCTTTCGGTATCGGATCTCACCGTCGGCTACCGGCGACGGCTGGTCATCGACCGTCTCAGCCTCCCGCCGATCGGGGGCGGCGAGGTCACGGCCCTGATCGGGCCGAACGGGGCCGGGAAGTCGACGCTGCTGCGCGCCCTGGCCGGCCTGCAGCCGGCGCGCGGATCGGTCCGGTTGGGGGGCAAGGAATTGCTCGGCCTCGCGCCCGAGCGGCATGCCGCCCATGTCTCCTACATGCCGCAGAGCGTCCCCGCGCGCGTCGCACTTCGCGTGCTCGAAGCCGTGATCAGCTCGCTGATGGCATCGCCCTTGCCGGACCTGGGTCGCGATTCCGCCGCGGTCCGTCGCCGGGCGATGGAAACGCTCGATCGGGTCGGCATCGGCGACCTCGCGCTCGAAGCGCTCGACGAACTGTCTGGCGGCCAGCGCCAGCTCGTCAGCCTGGCGATGTCACTCGCCCGCAATCCGCAGGTGCTTCTGCTGGACGAGCCGACCAGCGCCCTCGATCTCCATCACCAGTTCAGGGTGATGACCCTGCTCAGCGACCTTGCGCGGGAACGGGAAACGGTGACCGTGGTCGTGCTCCACGACCTGAACCTGGCCGCCGCCCATGCCGACCGGGTCATGGTGCTGGCCGGGGGAAGGCTGGCGGGTCACGGCACCCCGCTGGAGGCGCTGACCGCCGACATCCTCTCGGACGTCTATCGGGTGCGGGCGCGGATCGAGAATAGCGCGTCGGGGCGGCCGCAGATCGTCGTCGAGGGGGTCACCGGGGTCACGGCAGCGTGATCACGCGGCCTTCACGGATGCTTTGGTCGGCGGCCAGCACGATCCTGAGCGAGTTGACGGCGTCCGCCATGTGATCGGAGAGGTCGCGGTCGTTCAGGATTGCGTCCAGGAAAAAGGCCTGCTCCCGCTCGCAGAGCTCATCATGGCCGGGTTCGTCGGCCATGCTCAGGATCTGGTCCGGCCGGGCCAGCGTTCCGTCGGGTTTCAGGGCGCCGTGATGCAGCCGGATCGTGCTGGTCCTGGTATGGGTCTCCATGCTCGATGAGGCGGTTTCGGCCGCGCCTTCGTCCTGGGCCGAACCCTGTTCGGCCATGGTGATGCTGACGGCGCCCTTGGGCCCGATGATGTCCTTCACGAAATAGGCGACCTCGCTGATCATAGGGCCCCAGCCGGCCTCGTACCAGCCGACCGACCCGTCGTCGAAGACGACCTGAAGCTGGCCGTAATTGTACATGTCGGGCGCGATCTCGTCGGTCAGGCGTGCGCCGATCGCGTGAACGCGAAGCGGTTTGGCTCCGGTGATCTGGCACATGATGTCGACGTAATGGACGCCGCAGTCGACGATCGGGGACAGGGACTGCATCAGGTCCTTGTGCCACTGCCAGGCATCGCCGATCGACTGCTGGTTCAGGTTCATGCGCATCGCCAGCGGCTTGCCCAGCGTGCGCGCCAGCTCGACCAGCTTCGTCCAGGACGGGTGGTGGCGGAGGATGTAGCCGACCACCAGCTTGCGGCGGGCCGCCCGGGCCGCGGCGACGACCCGCTCCGCGTCGGCGACCGTCTCCGCGATCGGCTTCTCGACGAACACATGGGCACCGGCCTCGAAGGCCTGGATCGCGTAGGCAGCATGGGTGTCGGACCAGGTGTTGATCGACACCGCATCCGGTTTCAGCGCCTCGATCGCTGTCGCATAGTCGCTGAACCGGGGAAGGTCCGCGAGATCGGGCGGCAGATCCGTCCGGTCGAGAATGCTCCGCGAGCACAGGCCCACGATCTCGAACCCGTCGAGCTTCCGATAGGCCTTTGCATGGGAAAGGCCCATATGGCCAAGCCCGACCACGAGTACGCGGACCTTGCGGTTCACCCGGCACCTCACTTCCGATTTCCGTCTGCTGCGGCCGATGGGAACCTGGGAGCGACGGGGAAGTCAAGCGCTCGGGCGGCCCCTTCCGAAGCGATCAGCCGTGGTCCGCCGCGGTGCGCAGCGAGGCGCCCTGGCGTATCAGTTCCTCCTGGACCGCGTCCGCCTTCAGTTCGCGCGGGCGCCGCGCCGACCGGGCGGCAAGGGCGGCCGCGATCCCGGCCGCCTGGCCGGTCGCCATGACCGTCGGCGTGACTCGGTAGGAGGAATGGGCCTCGTGGGTGCCCGAAATGCAGCGGCCGGCAGTAAGCATGCCCTCCACCCGGTGAGGCAGCAGGCAGCGGAACGGGATTTCGTACCAGTCGCCCGGCGGGACCCGCTTCAGCTTGGTCCCGCGC
>JAJUFW010000672.1 GCA_029263555.1 Alphaproteobacteria bacterium | reverse complement strand
CGCGCTCCAGGGTCGCCTGATCGACATCGGCTATGGTGAGGGCGTCCGGCCGGGCCGCCGCCACATGCATGGCGATGCCGCGTCCGAGCTCCTCGATCTTCGCCCGGTCGCCGGTCGACTCGATCGCGACCAGAACGCCGATCTTGCCGAGGCCGGGAGCCGTGGCGTTGTGGACGTAGGAGACGACGACGCCGCTGCCGACCTTCAGCTTGGCCGCGCGGCGAAGATTCATGTTCTCGCCGATCGTGGCGATCATGTGCGTCAGCTCGTCGGCGACATTCCGCCCCTCGCCGGGGAACTCGATCGTCTTCAGCTTCTCGACGTCGCCGTCCGCCTGTAGGGCCAGTTCGGCAAGCTTGCTCACGAAAGCCTGGAAGCGGTCGTTGCGGGCAACGAAGTCGGTCTCGGAGTTGACCTCGACCATCGCGCCTTCGGTTCCGGAAACGACAACGCCGACCAGGCCCTCGGCCGCAACGCGACCGGCCTTCTTGGCAGCCGCTGCCAGACCCTTCTTCCGCAACCAGTCGACGGCGCCCTCAAGGTCGCCATTGCTTTCAGCAAGGGCCTTCTTGCAGTCCATCATGCCGGCGCCCGTCTTCTCGCGAAGCTCCTTGACCAGCGCCGCGGTGATCTCTGCCATCGGAATACCTCTTGTCCTAGAAATGCATCGGATGAATGGGCAGGAAACCGGAGCGGGCGGCCCTTGAGCCGCCCGTCCATTCTCTTGGAACCTTACGCGCCGGCCTGCTCGCCGACCGGCTCTTCGGTTTCCGCCGCGTCCTCGGCGGGCAGCGGCTCGCCGACCGGCTCCGCGCTCTCGCCGATGTCGATGCCGGACGCCGCCATCTCGGCCTCGATGCCCGACAGGACCGCCTGGGCCATCAGGTCGCAGTACAGCTCGATCGCCCGCAGCGCATCGTCATTGCCCGGGATCGGATAGGTGATGCCGTCGGGATCGGAGTTGCTGTCGATGATGGCGACGACCGGAATGCCGAGCTTGTTCGCTTCCTGAACCGCCAGCGACTCCTTATTGGTGTCGATGATGAACAGGAGATCGGGCAGGCCGCCCATGTCGCGGATGCCGCCGAGCGCACGCTGCAGCTTGTCGCGCTCCCGGGTCAGCGTCAGCAGTTCCTTCTTGGTCAGGCCGGTTTCCGGCTGGGCCATCTGCTCGTCCATCTCGCGCAGGCGGCGGATGGACTGGGAGATGGTCTTCCAGTTCGTCAGCATGCCACCGAGCCAGCGGTGGTTGACGAAGTACTGGCCGCAGCGCTGCGCCGATTCGGCGACCTTGTCCTGGGCCTGCCGCTTGGTGCCGACGAACAGCACGCGGCCGCCGGCCGCGGTCACCTCACGCACGGCGTCGAGCGCCCGATGCAGCATCGGCACCGTCTGCTCGAGATCGATGATGTGGACCCCGTTGCGGACGCCGAAGATGTACGGCGCCATCTTGGGGTTCCAGCGGCGGGTATGGTGACCGAAGTGAACGCCGGCCTCGAGCAGCTGGCGCATCGAGAACGTAGGAGCAACCATTTCCTAATCCTTTTCCGGTTGAACCTCCGCGGACCTTTGCCTCCTGGCCCCGGGACGCATCCCGTGGACGCAAAAAGACACCGGAGGGACCCGCCGGCTCATCCGGCAGACCACGTGCCCGCGTGTGTGGTTAAACGACCGCGGGTAGATAGCTCTTAGACGCAGGCAATGCAAGGGCGACGGCATCCTCATCCGCCCGGACTTTACCGAAGACGCACTTCATGGCAGCCATAGACCAAATCCATCAGGGACTGGACTTCGCAACCATGCGCGCCTGGCAACGGATGCTGAGCGGCCGACGGCTCAACCTTCTGGATCCGT
>JAJUFW010000045.1 GCA_029263555.1 Alphaproteobacteria bacterium | reverse complement strand
TGTCCGGATCGAGCCGGCGGTAGGAGTTCACGTTCGGCGCCATGAGCGGCATCGCCGCCGGGATGAACTTCTGCAGGCCGGCGATGAAGTTGTGCAGCAGCTCGCTGTTCTCCCCGTTCTCGTCGGCGAACAGGTTCCTGCCCGTGGCGGCGTCGACGACGCTCTGGTGCAGATGCATGGCACTGCCGGGCTCGCGCTGCATCGGCTTCGCCATGAAGGTGGCGTAGACGTTGTGACGGAGGGCCGCCTCCCGCATCGTTCGCTTGAACAGGAGAACCTGGTCGGCGAGGTCGAGCGGATCGCCGTGGTTGAAGTTGATTTCGATCTGGGCCGCGCCCGCCTCGTGCTGGAGGGTGTCGACGTCGAGGTCCATCGCCTCGCACCAGTCGTACATCTGCTCGAAGATCGGGTCGAACTCGTTCACCGCGTCGATGCCGAAGGCCTGCCGGCCGGTTTCCGGCCGCCCGGAACGACCGAGCGGCGGCTCCAGCGGGTAGTCGGGGTCGGTATTGGTCTTGACCAGGAAGAATTCGAGCTCCGGCGCGACGATCGGCCGCCAGCCCCGCTCCTCGTAAAGGGCGAGAACACGGCGCAGGACGTGGCGCGGCGAAATCTCGACCGGCTTCCCGTCGGCGTAGACGCAGTCGCAGATGACCTGGGCGGTCGGCTCGTCATACCAGGGCACGGGCCGGATCGAATCCGGGTCGGGCACCATGTAGACGTCGATCGACGCGTCGTCGGTCACATCCTCCTTGTCGGGATATTCGCCCGTAACGGTCTGGATGAAAATCGATTCGGGAATGCGCAGCCCCCGGTGATCCAGGCTGCGAAGAAATTTCTCGTCGGGGAGAATTTTTCCCCGGGCAATCCCGTTCATGTCCGGCACCAGGCACTCGACCTCGGTGATGTGGTGCCCGTGTATGAACTGTTCCAATTGGTTCAGTTTACTGCCATCGGCACTCAAGGCACGCCCATATCGCTGTTGCAGATGCCTGGATTATGGCTGCGTAGCGACGGCGGCGCCAGCCCCGTCGACGCATGATCACCAGGGCGCCGTCACGGGGTGCCCGACATCGCGCCGTCATGATCGGTCGGGAGGCGGCTTGACCCGCCCGCCGCGGCGGATCACGATGGTAGCAATCGAAACAATTTCCTGAAACTAAATGCCGGATTTCGCCGCTAACGCTGTCGACGCCTCTCTCTTGAGAGAGACCGAACTTTTCCGGAAGGAACATCCCGACGTCAAACAGATCGACTGCCTGATCGCGGATGCCTGCGGCGTCCTTCGCGGCAAGAAGCTGCCCGTTGACGGGCTGACCAAGCTCTATCGCGAAGGCGTGACCTTCCCCGGATCGCTGTTCGCAACGGACATCACGGGCTCCACCGTCGAGGAAACGGGCCTTGGCCTCGACGACGGGGATGCCGACCGGGACTGCTTTCCCGTGCCCGAGACGCTGGACCCGGTTCCATGGCTGGCGCGTCCCACCGGTCAGGTGCTGCTCACCATGCGGGACACCGACGGTTCGCCCTTCTTTGCCGATCCCCGGACGGTGCTGGCGAACGTGCTGAAGCGCCTGAACGACGACGGGCTTTTCCCGGTGGTCGCGATCGAGCTGGAGTTCTACCTGATCGATCGCGAGCGCGATCCGAACGGGATGCCCCGTCCGCCGGTGAGCCCGGTCAGCGGTAAGCGGCAGAACACCACCCAGGTCTACGGCATAGACGAGCTCTATGACTTCGATGCGCTGCTGCACGACATCAGCGAGGCCTGCAAGATCCAGCGCATTCCGGTCCAGTCGGCCGTCTCCGAATATGCGCCCGGGCAGTACGAGATCAATCTGCAGCACGTGGCGAATGCGCTGGAGGCGTGCGACGACGCGTTGCTGTTCAAGCGCGTGGTCAAGGGCGTGGCGCAGAACCACGGGGTCGAAGCGACCTTCATGTCGAAACCCTATCCGGACCTGGCCGGCAACGGCTTCCACATCCATCTGAGCATCCTGGACCGGGACGGGAACAACATCTTCGCCTCAGAGGACCCGGCCGGGACACCCGCGCTGCGCCACGCGATCGGCGGCCTCGCCTCGACCATGGCCGAAAGCATGGCGGTCTTCGCCCAGAACCAGAACGCCTTCCGCCGCTTCCAGCCGAACAGCTACGCGCCCCACGCCCCGACCTGGGCGGTCAACAACCGGTCGGTGTCGCTGCGCATCCCGCCCAGCGGGGCGAAAGACAGGCGAGTGGAACATCGCGTGGCGGGAGCGGATGCCAATCCCTACCTGGTTATGGCGACCGTGCTGGCTGCCGCCCATTACGGCATTACCCGGAAGATCGATCCGGGCCCGCCGATCACCGGAAACGCCTACAGCAAGGTGGACCCGGTGCTGACCTCGTCCTGGATCGTCGCGCTGGACCTGATGGCCGAGAGCGAGTTCTTCCGCGAGTATTTCGGACAGCGCTATGTCGACGTCTACCTGGCGCTGAAATGGGCTGAACGGGACAAGTTCTTCGCAGAGATCACGGCGCTGGAGTACGAGTGGTATCTGAACAAGGTCTAGCGGCCGGCGGGCGGGCCGGGCCTGCGTCGCGGCACCGCTGGACGCAGCCCGGCGGCGGCACTAGAGTGCGGCGACCCTGCCGCCTCTCCGCCTCCTCCCGCCGGGGGACCTTCGTGGCGCGTCCGATCCTTCTTGGCTTCTGCCTGCTGCTGGCTGCCTGCTCCGGCGTCGGACTGCAGGCGGAAGGATCGGAGCACGACGTGGACTGGGCCGTGGTCATTCCGTTCTAACGATTATCCAACTCGCATGACCGAACACGTCCGCTCCTGGTATGCCGCCAGCGCCAATCCGCACGCGCCCTTCCCGCGCTTCGAGGGAGAGGCACGCTGCGACGTCGCCGTGGTCGGCGGCGGCTATACGGGCCTTTCCGCCGCGCTACACCTGGCCGAGCGGGGCTATGACGTCATCCTGCTGGAGGGCCAGAGGATCGGCTGGGGCGCATCGGGCCGCAACGGCGGACAGGTGGTGACGGCCTACAACCGGTCGATGGCGCAGCTCGAGGGCTGGGTCGGCAAGGACGACGCCCGGAAGCTCTGGGACATGAACGAGGAGGCGAAGAGCCTTCTGCGCGACCGGGTCGCCCGGCACGACATCCGCTGCGACCTGAAATGGGGCTACATCCTGGCGGCGCTGAAACGGCGCCACGTGGCCGAGCTTCGCGAAACCTTGGCCGAATGGCGCGCCTATGGCTATGAGCAGGCGCGGATGTTGAGCCGCGCCGAGACACGGCAGCTTGTGTCCTGCGAGCAATATGTCGGGGGCCTCTTGGATTCCGGCAGCGGCCAGCTTCACCCGCTGAACTATGCGCTGGGCCTGGCCGAGGCGGCGCGGCAAGCCGGGGCCCGTCTCTACGAGGACAGCCTGGTGCAGCGCCTGGACCAGGGCGACCCTTGCGTCCTCCACACCGCCCGCGGCAAGGTCACGGCGAACCACGTCATCCTTGCCGGGAACGCCTATCTGAACCGGATCTCACCGGACGTCGACCGCATCGTCCGGCCCAAGATCATGCCGGTCTCGACCTACATGATCGCGACCGAACCGCTGGGCGAAAACCGCGCCGCGGCGGTGCTGCCGGGCGACATGGCCGTGGCCGACATCAATTTCGTGCTGAACTACTACCGGCTTTCGGCCGACAAGAGGATGCTGTTCGGCGGCGGGGTCAGCTATTCGAACCTCAACCGGCCCGACATGCAGCGGGTCATGCGGCGCACCATGCTGAAGTTCTTCCCCAGCCTTGCCGATGTCCGGATCGAGTATTGCTGGCACGGCTTCGTCGGCATCACCATCAACCGCACGCCCCATTTCGGGCGGGTGGCGCCGAACGTGTACTTCGCGCACGGGTTCTCCGGCCACGGTGTCGCGCTTACCGGTCTGGCCGGCAAGCTGATGGCGGAAGCCGTCGCCGGAACGGCGGAGCGTTTCGACGTCTTCGCCCGCATTCCCCATCGGCCCTTCCCCGGCGGAAGGCTTTTCAGGATGCCGGCGCTGGTCTTGGCGATGGCCTGGTATCGCCTGCGCGACCTGCTTTAGGACGGTCGGGCATGCCGGCGCTTAGCGCCAGCATGCTGATTCCCGATTGACCGGTCATGCGACCGGTAGCGTGGGCGTCACGCGGCGTCGGTCTTCACCTTCTTGCCGCGGGACAGGTGCCATTCCATGACTAGGTCCGGGCTCAACGCCGTCGTCCCGCAATGAGGGCACTCGACGCTGGGACCCAGCCTGCGAATATTGAAAGTCCGTTCGCAATCGCAACGGATGATGATGCTGTGCGATAGCTTGGCTTCTATGCGCATGGAGGCCCTCCTCAGATCCTACCATGTAAGAACCTGCGCGGGGCTTTGCCAAGAAGATTAATTCCGCCTCCGGGAAATCCGACCGGGAACAATCGTCGCACCCGCAGCATCGGCGGGTGCCTCCGGCCCCCGGCGGGCAGTGCCGCGGGCCGGAGGCGGCCGGATCAGACGGTCCGCAGAACCTCGCGAATCGTCTCGACGAGCCGGTCGATCTCGCCCTTCTCGATGATGAGCGGCGGGCTGATTGCGACGATGTCGCCGGTCGTGCGGACCAGGAGCCCCTTCTCGTAGCACTTTAGGAACACCTCGAAAGCCCTCTTGCTCGGCTTGCCCGGGATGGGCTCGAGCTCGACCGCCCCGACGAGGCCGAGATTGCGCAAGTCGATGACGTTGGGCTCGCCCTTCAGGCTGTGGATCGCGTCCTCGAAGTAGCGGCCGATCTCGCCCGAGGCGCGTTCGAGCAGCCCTTCCTCGGTATAGGTGTCGAGCGTGGCGTGCGCCGCGGCGCAGGCCAGCGGATGGGCCGAGTAGGTGTAGCCGTGGAACAGCTCGATCGCCTCCTCCGGCCCCTGCATGAATGCCTCGTAGATGCCCTTGCGGGCAAAGACCGCGCCCATCGGCACGGCACCGTTGGTCAGCCCCTTCGCGGTCGTGACCAGGTCGGGCTGCACCCCGAAATAGTCCACCGCGAATGGCTTGCCGAGGCGTCCGAAGCCGGTGATCACCTCGTCGAAGATGAGGAGGATGCCATACTTGTCGCAGATCGCGCGCAGGCGCTCCAGATAGCCCTTGGGCGGCAGGATGACGCCGGCGGAACCCTGGAACGGTTCGACGATCACGGCGGCGATCGTCGACGCGTCGTGAAGCTGGACGATACGCTCCAGATCGTCGGCCAGATGCGCACCCCACTCCGGCAGGCCGCGCGTGAAGGCGTTCCGCTCCAGATTGTGGGTGTGCGGAAGATGGTCGACGCCGGCGAGCAGCGTCCCGAAATGCTTGCGGTTGTTGACGATGCCGCCGACCGAGATGCCGCCGAAGCCAACGCCGTGATAGCCCTTTTCGCGCCCGATGAGGCGCGTGCGCGAGCCCTCGCCCCGGACCCGGTGATAGGCAAGCGCGATCTTGAGCGCGGTGTCGACCGATTCCGAGCCGCTGTTCGTGAAGAACACGTGGTCGAGATCGCCGGGCATGAGGGATGCCAGCCTGGCCGCCAGGTCGAAGGCCCGCGGATGGCCCATCTGGAAGCCGGGCGAGTAGTCCATCTTCGCCGCCTGCTCCTGGATCGCCTGGACGATCTTCGGCCGGTTGTGACCGGCGTTCACGCACCACAGGCCGGCCGCGCCGTCCAGGATCTGCCGCCCGTCGTGCGAGGTGTAGTACATGCCCTTCGCACCGATCAGGAGACGCGGGTTCTTCTTGAACTGCCGATTCGCGGTGAACGGCATCCAGAAGGGTTCAAGGTTGTTCGGCACGGGCTCGGTCGTCTGAGCCGGTACGATCGCGTCGTCCATCGGGATACCTCTTCGATGCTCGGGTTGGCGAACGAAACCACCTTATGCGTGTTCGGAAAATCGGACAAGCGTCCCTACGGCACGGCCATCTTTTACGTACATTTCTTGCATAGCGCGCCTTGCATGTTCAGAATATCGAACACAATCGACGGAGACGCCAAGGGCGATCCCGCCCCTGCCGGAGGTTCAATACCAGCATGACCGAGACCCGTCCCGCCCCGAACGGCCCCGATGCGCTCGACATCGGCTCCAGGCTCAGACGCTTGAGGGAAATACACGGGCTATCGCAACGCGAACTCGCCAAACGCGCCGGGGTGTCGAACGCGACGATCTCACTCATCGAGCAGAACCGCGCGAGCCCGTCCGTCGGGTCCTTGAAGAAGGTGCTGGACGGCATCCCGGTCAGCCTCGCCGACTTCTTCGCCGAAGAGAACGCTGAGCGGGAAAAGGTGTTCTTCACGGCGGCCGAGCTGGTCGAAATCGTCGACGGCGCCGTCTCCTACCGCCAGGTCGGGCGTGACCTGACCGGACGGGCCCTCCAGATCCTCCACGAACGCTACGCGCCGGGCGCCGACACCGGAAAGACCCCTCTGCGGCACGAGGGCGAAGAGGGCGGCATCGTCATCCGAGGCCGGATCGAGGTCACGGTCGGCGACCAGCGCCGGGTTCTCGGCCCCGGCGACGCCTATTACTTCAGCAGCCGCCATCCCCACCGGTTCCGCAATGTCGGGGACACGGAGGCGGAAATGGTTTCCGCCTGCACGCCGCCGAGCTTCTGAGGCGGGAGCGTTCCGGCCCGAACATCCGGCGGGCCTTCCCGCACAAGTCCGCCGCGCCTAAGTGTTGAACAGCCCCTTCCCATTTCCTGCGGACGCACCCCTCCCATGTTCGACTGGCTGACGGTGAGCGAGCTCACCTCCCTGCTATCCGTGATCGCCATCGACGTGGCGCTTGCCGGAGACAATGCCGTCGTCGTCGGCACGGCCGCGGCCGGCCTGCCGGGGCACCGCCGGCGGAATGCCATCATCATCGGCATCCTGGCCGCGACCACGCTGAGAATCCTCTTCGCGATCTTCGCGACCCGGCTTCTGGAAATCGTCGGACTGCTGCTGGCCGGCGGGCTGCTTCTGCTGTGGGTGTCGTGGAAGCTGTGGCGCGAGCTGCGCGAACAGAGGGCGGAGCACGCAGCCGCAACGTCTCCCGCGGGCGACGGTTCGGAAGGCGCGAAGGCCAGGCCGAAGACCTTCAAGGAAGCGGTCGTCCAGATCGTGCTGGCCGACGTGTCGATGTCGCTCGACAACGTGCTCGCGGTGGCGGGGGCCGCGCGTGAACATATCTGGGTCCTGGTTATCGGCCTTTCGCTTTCGGTCGCGCTCATGGGCTTTGCCGCCACCCTGGTCGCCCGGCTGCTGAACCGCTATCGCTGGATCGCCTATGTCGGCCTGCTGGTGATCGTCTACGTGGCCTTGCGGATGATCTGGGACGGCAGCTATGAAGTCCTGGAGTTTCTCTGAAGCCCTCCGTCGTCGGCATGCAATTCCGCCGCTTCCCCTATCTGGACCACCCCGGGCCGTTGGCCTTCGCCCACCGGGGCGGCACCGAGGCCGCTCCGGAGAACACCATGGCGGCGTTCGAGCACGCGGTCGGCCTAGGCTACCGCTATCTCGAGACCGATGCCCGGGCGACCGCGGACGGCGTCCTTGTGGCGTTCCATGACGATACGCTCGACCGGCTCTCCGACCGTCCGGGCCGGATCTCCGATCTGCCCTGGTCCGAGATCGCGTCCGTCCGGCTAGCCGGGGGCCATGCGATACCGAGGCTCGAGGACCTGCTGACGGCCTGGCCCGACGTCCGGATCAACATCGACCCGAAGAGCGATCGGGCGGCGGCCCTGCTCCCCGACCTTCTGGCCAGGACCGGGACCGTCGACCGGGTTTGCGTCGGCAGCTTCTCCGACGCCAGGACCGCCCGTATCCGCGCCGCGCTGGGCCCGGCGCTGTGCACATCGATGGGACCGAACGCCGTGGCGCGGCTGCGTTTCCGCAGCTGGGGGATTCCGGTCCGCACGGAGTTCCCCGAGGCCGCCGTCCAGGTTTCGACCCACTGGCGGGGCGTGCGCGTCGTCGACCGCAGCTTCGTCGGGACCGCCCACCGGCTAGGACTTCAGGTCCATGTCTGGACGATTAACGATCCGGCGGAGATGCACCGCCTTCTGGACCTGGGCGTGGACGGTCTGATGACCGACCGGCCCGCCGTGCTGAAAAAGGTGCTGGAGGATCGGCGAAGTTGGGCCGGGCGCGGCTGCTGATCGCGCCCGAAGACGCTCATTCGCGCCGGCCGAGGAATTCGCCGACCGGCGTCAGCGGCTCCAGATGGTCGCAGAAGATCTTGACCGCAGCGAGAAGCGGGACCGCGATCAGGACGCCGGCAATGCCCCAGAGCCAGCCCCAGACCAGAAGGGCGATGAAGATCACGACCGGGTTGAGCGTCAGGCGGCGTCCCAGCAGCATGGGCGTGAGGAACTGTCCCTCGAGCGAGCTCAGGCCGAAGAAGACGAGCGGCGGCAGCAATGCCTGGCCGACGGTCGGGAAGGTCAGCACCGAGATTAGGGCGATGATGGCCAGCGCCGTCATCGAGCCCAGATAGGGGATGAAGTTCAGGACTGTCGCCATCGCCCCCCAGAGGAACGGATTGGGCAGTCCGAACCACAGCAGTACGAGACCGGTTGCGAGCCCGAGCGCGATGTTCACGGCCGTGATCGTCACCAGATACATCGAGATGTCGCGCTCTGCCTGATGCACGATCTCGACCGCGCGCTTCTTGTCCTGCAGCCGCGGCAGCACCTTCACCAGCTTGCGCAGGAACAGGTCCCCCGACGAGAGCATGAAGTAAAGCAGGATAAGCGTCACCGCGACGGAGGCCAGCGCCCGCGCCGTGCCGCTGACGAAGACGGAGGTGATGCTGGGCCCCTGGACGACGACCGGCATCGGTTCGACCGCGCCCGACTGGTCGGCGGCGTTCTCGATCTCCCGGGTCGCCTCCTCCATACCCCGGACCGCTTCGCGAACCGCGCGCAGCTTGTCCCGGGCGTCGTCCAGCGTCTGCGGTGCCCGGGCAATCCAGTCCGCCGCAGGACCGGAAAGGGACCAGACGGCTCCGCCGAATATGGCGAGCGCGGTCAGAAGAACGATCGCCGCGCCGACGGGAGGCGGGATGTGCAGCCGCTCGAGCCGCAGGACGAAGGGGCTGAGCAGCAGGTTGAGGAGGAAGGCGACGGCGATCGGAATGAAAACCGACCGCGCCAGATAGAATGCTGCGAACAGCAGGATGATGAAAACGCCCGTCGCCGAGACCGCCAGGAGATTGTCCCGGTTGAACGACGAGATGGGCTTGGGCTCCGGAGGGGTATCCGCGCCCCCGGCAAGCCGACCGTGCTCCCGACCTTGCGGCATCGGCATAATCCGGGTTTGCTGCCGAGGATCCGGCCACAGAAGAACAATCGGACCACCGATTTGTTCTCGATCTACAAAGGACCGCACGCCGGCAGGAGGAAAATGAAGCGCCTCATCCTCATCATCGCACTGCTGCTCGCCCCGCTGTCGGCCGCTTGGACGGCCCAAGAGACGACTGAGCCCGGCACGATTGAGAGCGGGCAGGACCTGCAACCGGAGCCGGCCACCGGCTGGACCCCGAAGGAGGCGGTTGAGGCCCGGAACTTCATGGTCGCGGCCGCCAACCCGCTCGCTGTCATGGCGGGCGTCGAGATCCTGAAGGAAGGCGGCAGCGCCGCCGACGCGATGATCGCAACCCAGCTCGTCCTCAACCTGGTCGAGCCGCAAAGCTCGGGCATCGGCGGCGGCGCCTTCCTCGTCTACTACGACGTCGGCACCGGTTCGACGACCACCTTCGACGGGCGAGAGACCGCTCCGCTTGCCGCACGGGGCGACCTTTTCCTGACGGACAGCGGCGAAGAGATGAGCTTCCGCGACGCCGTGGTCGGCGGTCTGTCCGTCGGCACGCCCGGAACCTTGAAGCTTCTGGAGACGGTCCACCGGCGATACGGGAAGCTGCCCTGGGACAGGCTGTTCGGCCCCGCGATCTCCCTGGCGGAGAACGGCTTCGAGGTGTCGCCGCGCCTTGCCGGGCTGCTGTCGGGCGCTGAGGGCGAAGCGCTCAGGACGTTCGATGAGGCCCGCAACTACTTCTTCCCGAACGGCCGGGCGCTCGAAGCGGGCGAGCGGATCAGGAATCCCGATTTCGCCGAGACGCTGAAGATCATCGCCCGGGACGGCAGCGCGCCCTTTTATACCGGAGAGATCGGCCGGGACATCGTCGCCACGGTCCGGGGCGCGCCGCGGAACCCCGGGCTGCTGAGCGAGGAGGACCTTGCCGGCTACCGCGTCGTGGAACGGCCGCCGGTCTGCGAACAGTACCGAGGCTTCGATGTCTGCGGCATGGGCCCGCCGAGCTCGGGCGGCCTCACGGTAGGCCAGATCCTGCAGATCCTGGAGCATTTCCCGATCGGCCAGCTTTCGCCCGCCGACCCGACGGCCTGGCATCTTTTCGCCGAAGCCTCGAAGCTGGCCTATGCCGACCGGGATCTTTACATGGCCGACGCCGACTTCGTGCCGGTGCCGTCGGAAGGCCTGCTCGACGACACCTATCTCATGATCCGGGTCCAGGAGATCAGGCCCGACCGCGCGATGGAGGTTCCTGTCCGTGCGGGAAATCCGCCCTGGCACAACGGTCCCGCCCTGGCGCCGGACCGTTCGCAGGAGCGGCCCGGCACCAGCCACGTGTCGGTCGTCGATGCGGAGGGGAATGTGGTCTCCTTGACCACGACGATCGAGGGCGCCTTCGGCTCGCAGCTCATGGTCCGGGGCTTTCTCCTCAACAACGAGCTGACGGATTTCTCCTTCAGCCCGGAGCGGGATGGCCGGCCCGTCGCCAACCGGGTGGAGCCGGGCAAG
>JAJUFW010000278.1 GCA_029263555.1 Alphaproteobacteria bacterium | reverse complement strand
TTCACCGTCGCCCGCACCCGCCGCGGCGCGTATTCGGCAAGATAGATCGCCGACAAGAGCCCCAGCGGAACCGCGACCAGCATGGCGATCAGGCTGATGAGCAGCGTCCCGGTGAAGACCGGCACCGCCCCGAACGCGCCCGAGGATCCCGCCTGGTCGGCACGGATCGCCGTCTGCGGGCTCCATTGAAGGCCGAACAGGAATTCGGTCACCGGTACCCGCGCGAAGAAGCGCAGGCTTTCGAAGAGCAGCGAAAGGATGATCCCGAGCGTCGTGAGGATGGCGATCATCGAGCACAGGATCATGAACACGGTCATGATCCGCTCCACGGCGTTGCGGGCACGGAACTTCGGCGCGATGCGGCTGCGGGCGAAGACCATGCCCGCGATCGCGACGGCGAGGGCCACGACGGCGATCGCCCAGTCGGCGATCCGCTGAAGCCGGACGAGGCGTTCGGCGGCGGCGAGCAGCACCGGATCCGACGCGTCGGCCTGGAAGCGGCCGCCGGCCAGGTTCTGGATGCGGGCATGCAGCAGGTTCTGCTGCGCCGCCGACAGGCCCTCGGTCACTTCCGGCGGCAGCCCGCCCATGATCACGCGGTCGATGACCACAGGTCCCAGGAACAGCCACAGCACCAGGAGCAGCAGGGCCGGTATGCCGCACCAGAAGGCGACATAGAGCCCGTAGTAGCCCGGCACGGAATGAAGATTGGTGAGCCGCCCGCCCGAGGCGGCGAGGGCCCGCCCGCGACCGACGAAATAGCCGACGACCGCAAGGACAAACAGAATGGCAAGGACGGCTGTAGGAGACATTCTTCAGGTGCCTGCGGGCAGCGGCGGATCCGGAAACATCTTCCGGGGGCGGGCGCTGCCGGCCCGTCCCCGGAAACGCGCTGACCTACTTCGGCGCGGCCATCGCGGTCAAGTTGAGGGCCTGCTCGCGAACGGTCTCGGCCTCCTCTTCCGGCAGCGGGATCAGGCCGCGGTCGGACAGGTATCCCTCTTCGCCCATGGCCCGCTCGCTCGTGTATTCGGCGACGAATTCCTTGAGGCCCGGGATGACCCCCACATGGGCGGCCTTCACGTAGACGAACAGCGGACGCGAAACCGAGTAGCTGCTGTCGGCGATGTTCTCGAAGGTCGGCTCGACCCCATCGACCCGGGCACCCTGGATGCTGTCCTGGTTGGCGTCCAGGAAGGAGAAGCCGAAGATGCCGAAGGCGTTGGGTTCGTTGTTGAGACGCTGGATGATCAGGTTGTCGTTCTCGCCGGCTTCGATGAACCGGCCGTCCTCGCGCATGGACTGACAGACGGCGGCGTGGCGATCCTTGTCGCTTTCCGCCAGCGCGGCGATCGCCGGGAACTCGCCGCAGCCGACATCCATCACCAGCTCGACCCAGGCGTCGCGGGTGCCGGAGGTCGGCGGCGGACCGAAGACCTGGATCTCCACCTCCGGCAGGGACGGATCGATCTCCGACCAGCGCTGATAGGGATTGGGGACGATCTGCCCGTCGACCTCGACTTCCTTGGCCAAGGCCTGGAAGAGCTGGGCCTTGGTGATGTCGATCGCCGGGGCCTTGCGCGAATTGGCGAGCACGATGCCGTCATAGCCGATATTGATCTCGACCACCTCGCCGACGCCGTTGGCCACGCACTTCTCGAATTCGGAGGGTTTCATGGCGCGGGAGGCGCCGGTGACGTCGGGATGGGCCTCGCCGACGCCGGCGCAGAACAGCTGCATGCCGCCGCCGGTGCCGGTCGACTCCACCACCGGGGCGGGAAACTGCCCGGCCCGGGCGAAGTTCTCGGCAACCGCCGTCGTGAACGGGAACACCGTCGAGGAGCCGACGATCATGATCTGGTCGCGGGACTGGGCGTGGGCGGCGCCCGTCAGCGCCACCGCGGTGACAGCCGCGAGGAAAAGGGACTTACGCATAACCTGGTGCCTCCAGAAGTCGGTGCGCGAGCGAAACCTGCGCTTCCGCGTTCCTGCGATACGCGTCGGCCTCGCACCGGGCAGCGACCTGCCGCTGCCCTCCGGGGCGGAACCTACGAAACCGGTGCGGATGCTTTTACTACAACCGGGTTACGCTTTTGTGACAGCGGCGCCGGCCTGTTCGATCCATCCGGCCGGGCCGGAAAGGCCGCCGGCCGCCGGCGCCAGCGGCAGCAGAACGGTGAAGGTGCTGCCCTCCCCCAGCCTGCTTTCGATCAGAAGCCGTCCGCGATGCCGGCTGACGATGTGCTTGACAATGGCAAGACCCAGCCCCGTGCCGCCCATGGCCCGGCTGCGCGCCGCATCGACCCGGTAAAAGCGCTCGGTCAGCCGCGGCAGATGCGCCCGGTCGATCCCCTCGCCCTGGTCGCGCACGGTGACCGCGACGAGGGGCGCCCGGCCGGCCGCCTCCTGCACCGTGACGGCGACGACGACCTCCGTTGCCGGACGGGTGTACTTGACCGCGTTGTCGACCAGGTTCTGGAACACCTGGGTCAGCTGATCCTCGTCCCCGGGCAGCTCGGGCAGGGTTTCCGGCGCATCCAGCCGAAGCACGACTTCCCGGTTGGACGCCTTGAGCTCGAGGGCGGCGAACACGCCGCGCAGGACTCGCAGCAGGTCGACCTTCCCCGAGGGCAGCGTATGCTCGTCCACCTCGATCCGCGACAGGGCGAGGAGATCGGCGATCAGCCGCGACATCCGGCTGGCCTGCTCGTGCATGATGGCGAGGAAGCGCGCCTGGGCTTCCGGATCGTCCCGCGCCGGGCCGCGCAGCGTCTCGATGAAGCCGATCAGCGTCGACAACGGCGTGCGGAGTTCGTGGCTGGCATTGGCGACGAAATCGGCGCGCATCTGCTCCGATCGGCGGATCGCCGTGATGTCGTGGAGCGTGACCAGCGCGCCCGGCGACGCGGCGCCCTCCCGGTCCGCGGGATCGTCCGGCGGCCCCGCCCGTTCGAACCGGACGACCCGGAGTTCGAAGACCCGGCCGACCGGCAGGGACTGCGCATGCTCCATCGACCGCTCGCCGCCGTCCTTCAGGACCGAGTCGACCAGCGCAAGCACCGCCGGATGGCGCAGGGTTTCGGCGAGGTCGCGGCCGACCATCCGCTCCCCGAACAGGGCGCGCGCCGCGGCATTCGCCCGGGTGACGTGGCGCCCCGCGTCGAGCACCACGACCGGATCCTGCATCCTTTCCAGGATGACGGCCGCCTCCTCGACCTGGGCGATCATGCGCCGGGTACGGGCGCGCCATCCGCGCTGGAGGCGCGAGACGTTGCCGATCAGCGCGCGGCCGAGATCGGTCTGCGGGCGCGGCGGACGCGTGCGGTCGTCGTCCGATTCGACCGCCAGATGCTCCAGGTAATCGGCGATCCGCACCGCCTCGCGCTGGTAGTAGCGGAGGATCGCCGCGTTGCAGGCGGCGATCGCCGCCAGCGCCACGAGCGCCGTCCCGACGCCGACCAGCCCGGCCGCGGCCAGCACCGCCAGGACGAGGGCGGGCGGCGCCGCGAACAGGGCGCAGGTCAGAAGATAGCGTCCGGAAGCGAGCGCGGGCTGCGGCATGACCGGGACAATAGACCAGGGGCCCCGCCTCGGGCGAGGCCCCTTCGGTCGTCCGGCCTCAGTCGGTCGTGAGCGATTCGTGCGCGGCGAGCGCCGCGGCGTTCACGAGGTCGTTCACGGTCGCGCCCATCTGCACCACCTGGGCCGGCTTCGACAGGCCGATCAGCAGCGGGCCGATGACCGTGCCGCCGCCCATCTTCTGAAGAAGCTGCGCGCCGATATTCGCCGCGTGCAGCCCCGGCATCACCAGCACATTGGCCGGTCCGGTCAGCCGGCAGAACGGATAGAGCCGGCGCCGCAGCTCATCGTCCAGCGCGACCTCCGCGGTCATCTCGCCGTCATACTCGAAATCGACGCCGCCTTCGGCCGCCCGCTGGTCCAGCCGCTCGACCGCCTGGCGGACATTCTCGTTGATGACCCGGGCGGGCTGCCCGAAATTCGAGAAGGAGAGGACGGCGACCCGCGGCTCGTGCCCCATGCCGCGGGCACGGGCGGCCGCCTGGATCGCGATCTCCGCCAGCTGGTCCGGATCGGGCCGTTCGTTAACGGTCGTGTCGGCGATGAACACGGTGCGGCCGCGCAGGATCAGCACCGAAAGCCCGAAAAGGATGCTGTTCGGCCGCGGCTCGATCACCCGCGTGATCTCGTCGAAGCAGACCGAGAAGTTGCGGGTGAGCCCGGTGACCATGGCATCCGCGTCGCCCAGGCGGACCATGCAGGCGGCGAAGATGTTGCGGTCCTGGTTGACCATGCGCTGGACGTCCCGCCGCAGCGCGCCTTTCCGCTGCAGCCGTTCGTAGAGGAAGTCCATGTAACGCTCGTTGTGCTCGCTGAGCCCGGCGTTGTGGATCTCCAGGTCCTCCGCCCCGGCGAGGCCGGCGCTGCGGATCGTCTCGCGGATACGGTCCTCCCGGCCGATCAGCACGGGCGTGCCGTAGCCGGCGTTGCGGAACGCGATCGCCGCCCGGATCGAGCGCTCCTCCTCGCCCTCGGCGAAGACGACGCGGGCCGGGTTGGCGCGCACCTGCTCGAACGCAAGCTGCAGGCTGCCGGCGGTCGGGTCCAGCCGCGACCGCAGCAGGCGGACATAGGCATCCATGTCCGTGATCGGCTTGCGGGCGACGCCGGTGTCCATCGCCGCCTTGGCGACCGCCGGCGGAACCGTGGCGATCAGCCGGGGGTCGAACGGCACGGGGATGATGTATTCCGGGCCGTAGC
>JAJUFW010000255.1 GCA_029263555.1 Alphaproteobacteria bacterium | reverse complement strand
TACGGCTATTGCGAAGAAACCGGTGAGCCTATCTCGATCCGGCGCTTGGAAGCCCGGCCGATCGCAACGCTGAGCCTGGAGGCTCAGGAGCGTCACGAGAGGCTGGAGCGCACTCACCGGGACGACTGAAGAGGGAAGACTGGGCCTGCTGCCGGCGGGCCCTTTTTGTTTTGGCCGCGGCCCGGGCAGGACGGCCCTTGGCGCCGCCGGTGCAACCGGCGGGCACGAGCGCGGGCTCGGCCTGGGCATCCTTGGGTCAGCTGATGGCCCAGCCGATAAGGGCGGTGCCCAGCACCAGCGAGATCAGCGGACCGACGAGCGAGCGGCCGAGCAGGCCGCGGACGGCGCCGGCGATCAAGAGCAGCCCCGTACCGACGGCGATCCAGGTGAAAAAGCCCGCATTCTCGACCCCCAGTCCGCGGGCTATGCCGGCCAGGAACGAGCCGACCGCGTCGCCGATGCCGGTCCAGACGGCGTCCACGATCCGCACGAGGCCGGCGATCGTCCGGCCAATAGCTTCGCCCAGCTTGTCCCACATTCCGAGGAACCGTCCTTTCGACCGGGCATCCGCCGCGGAAGTCGTGCATCGTCACCGCTGCCCGACGGCGGTCCGGTCTCGGTCCGACGGAAGCAGGTTGCAGGACTTGGGCGGGCCTGGGGTCAGGTTCCGGCCCTGGCCGACCGCGGGCCGGCGAAGAACCAGACGATGAAGCCGACGACCTGAAAAATCAGGATGAACAGTACCCAGAGAACCTTCTTGCCGGTACTCGTGCTACTGCCGACGACGTTGACGATCGCCCAGATGTCGAGGGCGATGATTATCAGGCCGAGAATGAATTCCATCCGGAGCCTCTATCGATCCTGGAACAGGGGCGCCCGATAGAAACCGTCCGGTTGCGGTCTTGATCCCCCAACGGGGAGATCTACCGCTTTCTCCATGGCCACCAACCGCGACGGGGGCCATGCTCGTCATCGGCGTTCCTGGCCGGCTTCTCCTCGGAAACGGGCGGGGCGTGCTTGATGAATTTCGGGGGCAGGGGTGGCCGGTCCTCCGTCGGCTGATCCGCCGCCGCCGGTTTGAGGAGCGTCTCCAGGCGGGGCACGATGGTGACCAGCGCCGATCGCAGCTCCTTCTCCGCCGCCTCGGACCGGTAGGCGCGCGCCTCGGCCTTGGCCGCCGCCATCCGCTGCTGCTCCAGGGATTCGAAATGTCGCTCGCGCTCTTCGAGGAAAGCCTGCCATTGCCGGTCCATCTCGGTCCGGTGGTGTTCCTGGTCCTGGGCGCGTGCGGTCCGTTCGCGTTCGATGTCGGAGATCAGGCGGTTGATTTCCTGAACCCGTTCGGCCCGCGATTCCTCGTGAACCCGGCTGATCTGGTCTAGTTCCTCGCGATAGCGCTCCCGCTCTTCCTCCCGGACGCGGCGGAGTTCCTCGGCATGGGCCTTGTCCTTGGCCGCGAGTTCCGAAAGCAGGTTGCCGAGCTGCGCCAGAAGCTGTTCCTGCTGGCCGGACACGCGGCCGACATAGGCTTCCAGCGCCTTCAGCGTGGCAAGCAATTGCGGGTCGGTGGCGGGCAGTCCGGCGGCCGCCATCCGCCCGTCGACCTCATCCTCCTCCAGCGGGAATCCCTGAAGCGCCTCCTTCGGGACATGGACCCGGACAGGATCGCTTGGCCGGTTGCCGGGCACGACCCGCCATTGCCGGCGCCGCACCTTCTTGCGGACGCTCTCCAGGGAGATGCCGAAGCGGTCCGACAGTTCACGGTATGTGAGGATTTCGAACTCTGACATCCGGGCCGGGCAGAGAATGGGGCTTGTTGGGGCGAACCGCGCCGACCGGCCAGGGCGGCCGGACGACGACACCGCTAGTAATACCCCATGCGGGCACCGATAGGGAACCGGCGTGGCAGGACGGGGGCGCGGAGACGCTGGCCAAGCCCCGCCCCGGAATGCCGCGGCCGCCGCATCGGAAACGCGCGGCAGGCTTGTGGGATCAGAACGGGAAGATGATGTCGTAGAGCTGCTGGCCGTAGCGCGGCTGCTGGACGTCCGTGATCTGTCCGCGTCCGCCATAGGAGATCCGGGCCTCGGCGATCTTCTCGTAGGAGATGGTATTGGCCGAGGTGATGTCCTCGGGCCGGACGATGCCGGCGATGGCCAGTTCGCGCACCTCGAAGTTCACGCGGACTTCCTGGCGGCCATAGATCACCAGATTGCCGTTGGGCAGCACGTCCGTGATGACGCTGGCCAGCTTCAGCTCGATCTCTTCGTTCCGGCGGATGCTGCCGCTGCCTTCGCTGGTGCTGCCGCTGTTCAGGCCCACGAGGTTGCCGGGATCCACCTCTCCCGGCAGCAAGGAGCCCAGCTTCGATTCCAGGCCCAGGAAGTTCGGGAGCCCCGCATTTTCCGAGTTGTCCCGGGTGCGGGCCGTGGAGTTCCTGATCGTCGCCTCGTCGTCGATTTCGATGACCACGGTCAGGATGTCGCCGACCCGGCTCGCGCGCTGGTCGCGGAAGAAGGCCCGGGATCCCGCCTGCCACAGGGAGTTCGGCTTGGTCTCGTTGACGATCGGCGCCGGCATCGGCAGCCGCACCGGCTGGTAGTCTGGGCGGGTCACCGGATTCTCGATCGGCGACAGGTCGGGAGCCTTGCCGATATTGGCAATCCGCTCGCCGGCGCCACACGCCGAAAGGAGCAGCAGCGCCACAAAGGCGGCCGCCGGCTTTCCGACGCTGCTGAACGCTCGCAGGGAGGGGGCTGTCATGGCCGGGCTCCTAGGATGATCGGGGCGCGGGTTCAGGGCTGGTCAGGCGCCGGACCGCGGGGGCAGTCATGAATGCACTCAAGCCGCTTACCACAAGGTTAAGGAACCGTTCCCGGCGGCAAGCATTGCTCGGGCCGTCCTTCCTGGCCGGACGGGGCCGTGCGCTAGGGCAGGCTTGCGAGATTGACCGGCACCGCGACGGTGACGGTATCCGGGCCTGTCACGACCGCCTCGATCGTCCGGTTGCTGTCGATATTGATGACACGGATGACCTGTCCCCGTGCGCCCTGGTCCAGCGCCCGGCCCCGGCCGGAGATGGTCAGGGCGCCGGTCTCGAGCACCATGGTCACCTGCGCGCCACGGGCAACCTCGATTGGGCGTTCGATATCGTGGATCCTGACGGGCGTATTCGCCGCAAGCCCGCGGCGCGGGCTCATTCCGATCAGCTCGCCCGCATCCATGACGACGTCCAGCCCGGCCCGGTCGGCGCTTACCCGGATCCAGTCGATATCCGCAGCCCCGATCGTCTCGCTGCGGCCGATCCGCCGGTTGACGACCGGCACTTCGACCATCGACACCGCTCGTCCCGTGACCGGAACCCGCGCGACCGGCGTGCCGTCCGCGGGCGCCACCACGGTCCCGGCGAAGCGGCCGCTGGACGGGTCGTAGTTCAGGTCGCGGATCTGCAGGGAAGGGGCCATGTCGATCGGCAGGTGCATCTCCAGGGATCGGTTGTCGAGCTGGATCTCGAGCTCGCCGCCCGGCGTCCTTGCGGCCAGCACGTTGGCAAGCTCCGCGACGACTGCCTCGGCGCCCAGCCGGTGACTGGCCCGCGCCAGCACGATCTGCCGGCGGACGGCAGAGTTTTCCCAGTGGATCCCGTAGGCGCGGGCGATCCGGTCGATCCACTGTGCGTCCAGCACCACTTCCCGGCCGGGGGCCGGAGACTGGGCAATGGCCATGGAGGCCTGACTGGGGTCCAGGCCGTCGAACAGGTCGCCCAGGGTGACCTGCGGCGCGACGATCTCGGCGCGGGGGCGAAGCATCGCGGCCTGCGCGCTGGCCACCGCAAAGATGAAGACGACCGCCGTGCACAGCATCACGGTAATCTGTTTCATCGCCCGCTCCCTGGTCCGATCCCGACGCTCACCCCTGGTCCCTGTGCCTAGCGCAGATTGCTGACCGACTGCATCATCTCGTCGGTCGTAGTGATGACTTTGGAATTCATCTCGTAGGCGCGCTGGGCGCTGATGAGCTGGGTGATCTCCGAGACGATGTTCACGTTGGAGGTTTCCAGCATGCCCTGGTTCAGGGTGCCGAACCCGGCATCCCCCGGAACTCCCACGATAGGCGCGCCGGAAGCCGGCGTCTCCAGATAGAGATTGTCGCCGATCGCCTGCAGGCCGGCGTCGTTGATGAACGTCGCCATTTCGAACTGTCCGATGTTCAGCGGCTCGACCTGGCCGTCAATGGCGACCAGGACCTCGCCGCTCTCGTTCACCTGGATCTCGACCGCGTCCTCCGGAATGGCGCCCGGTCCCACGACCAGGTAGCCGTCCAGCGTGACGATCTCGCCTTCGGCATTGCGGGTGAAGGCGCCGGCCCGGGTATAGGCGATTTCGCCGTTCGGCAACTCGACTTGGAAGAAGCCGCGGCCGTTGATCGCGAGATCCAGGGCGTTGTCGGTCACCTGCATGCTGCCCTGCTCGTGGATCCGGTAGGTGCCGACTGCCTGCACGCCTGCGCCGACCTGAACGCCGACCGGGACGATCGTGCCGGCGTCTGACGATGCCGAGCCGACCCGGCGGAAGCTCTGGTAGAGCAGATCCTGGAATTCGGCCCGCTGCCGCTTGAAGCCCGTCGTGGTCATGTTCGCGATGTTGTTCGAAATGACCTCGACATTGAGCTGCTGGGCCCGCATGCCGGTCGCGCCGATGCTGAGGGAACGCATTCGGATCTACTCCTTACGCCTTGATGTCGCTGAGCTGGCGGTTGGCCTGCTGCAAGCGTTCGTGTTCGGACTGGATGAAGTTCTGGATCGACTGGTAGGTCCGGCTGATCTCGATCATCTGGGTCATTTCGACGATCGGCTGGACGTTGGAACCCTCGACCGCACCCTGGATCAGGTTGCTGGCCTCGGCCTCCTTGGGCAGCTCGTTGGTCACGTAGAGGCCGCCGCCCAGCGGGGTGAGCCCGAAGCTGTCGTCGAATTCGACGATGCGCAGGGTCCCGATCGGGCCGGCCTCGCTGGTC
>JAJUFW010000679.1 GCA_029263555.1 Alphaproteobacteria bacterium | reverse complement strand
GGCGCTGGGGGGGGCCTTCCCCCGGCCGGCGGCGCCCTCTGGGGCCCTTGCCGCGCCGCTGGCGGTCACCGCCGCCCGCGCGGGGGTGCCCGCGACGGTACCCGTCCAGCGGTACCCGGTCCGGGATCTCATTGTTCCTCGTTGCTGTAGGAGATCCGGTAGATTGCTCCCGCGAAATCGTCCGAGACCAGCAGCGAGCCGTCGGCGAGCTGTTTCACGTCCACGGGACGGCCGAGATACTCCCCGGTATCCAGAAGCCAGCCATCCGCGAACACCTTGCTCTCGCCGGCGCTGCCGTCCTCGTTCACTTCCGTGAAGACGATGCGGGCGCCCACGGGGGTTGTACGGTTCCAGGAGCCGTGCTGGGCGCTGAAGATCCCGCCGCGATACTCCGCCGGGAACATCGTGCCCGTATAGAAGGTCATGCCCAGATCCGCGGCGTGGGCCGTCATCTCCACCTCGGGGAAGATTACGTCGGCGGGCGGCTCTTCACCCTGGTATTCGACCGTCCGGACATTGCCGCCGCCATACCAGGGGAAGCCGAAATGCTGGCCGGCCTGGGTCACGCGGTTCAGTTCGCCCGGAGGAATGTCGTCGCCCATTCCGTCCACCTGATTGTCCGTGAACCAGAGCTCGCCATTGGCGGGGTTGAAGTCGATGCCGACCGAATTGCGGATCCCGCGGGCATAGACCTCCCGGTTCTGGCCGTTCCGGTCCATCCGGATGATGCCGCCGATCCCTTTTTCGGCGTAGAGGTCCAGCTTTTCCGGCGGCGGCACGTTGAAGGGTTGGCCCAGCGAGATGTAGAGCTTGTTGTCGGGCCCGATCTTGCACACCCGCGCGCCGTGATTGAATGATTCCTCCTCCGGCGGGACGAGCTCGCCCTGGGGCACGACGACCTCGACGGCCACGTCCGGGCTTTCATAGAAGAACTCCGCCGCCGGGAAGAGAAGGACGCGATTGTGCTCGACGATGTAAAGGAATCCGTCCTGGGTGAAGCACGGGCCGTTCGGCACGCTGAACTCAATCGACGGGGCGAAGCGCTTGACCTCGTCGGCCACACGGTCGCGGTTCCGGTCCGTCACCGCCCAGACGTCGGACTTGCGAGTGCCGACGAAGGCGACGCCGGCATTGGTGCCGATCGCCATGTGACGCGCATCCGGGACGACCGCGTAGAGATCGATCCGGAAACCCTGGGGAAGCCGGACGTGTTCAAGATTGCGGCGCAGCTGCTCGGCATATTCGCCCGTCTGCGGCACGGTCGGTATCTCGAGCGGGGTTCCCGTCGTCTGGAACTGCCGCAGCCGGTCGATATTGGCGTCCTGGGCATGGGCTCCCGCCGAGGCCAGGAGAAGAAGGGATGCAACCGCCGCCCCTCGCAACATGGCATGCTCCTCCCTATTGTGCCTTGCTTCGTACCTCTCCTTGAAGCGTACAATGGGTGCCCCGGGGCCCGAAGACGGCATAGGGGTTAGTTCTTGGGCGAAATGGATTTATCCCCGTCCGCGATCCGGACGAAACGCGTCTACGATCCGCCGCATCCGGAGGACGGATTCCGGGTCCTGGTCGATCGTCTCTGGCCGCGGGGTTTGACGAAGCAGGACGCCGCGATCGATCTCTGGCTGAAGGAGATTGCGCCGAGCGCGGAGCTTCGCCACCGGTACCATCACCAGCCGGAGCTGTGGGACGAGTTCCGCCTTCGCTACCGGGAGGAGCTGCGGCAGCGGCCGGATCTCGTGGAGATGCTGCGGCAGCGCGCCCGGGAGCAGCCGGTCACGCTGCTCTACGCGGCGAGGG
>JAJUFW010000588.1 GCA_029263555.1 Alphaproteobacteria bacterium | reverse complement strand
GGAGGCGGTCGAGGCGCCCGATGCCCTGACCGCTGCCGCCGAAGCACCGGCCTGGATCGAGGACGGGGCATCCCATCCGGATGGCCCGATCCTGGTCGGCGCCGCCAGAGAGGATCTTCCCGCCGCTTTCGAACGGCGCTTCGTCGCCGATACGCGCAACTGGATGTCGGGCGTTCACGGCGGCGGCCGGATGCTGGCGCTCGGTCGTGCCGGCCATCTCGGCCGGGAGGCGGAGGGACCGCGATGACGCTTCATCTTCTCAGGCTGGATCCCGCTCCGGAGGCCGCGGCGCGCTGGTTCGCTGCCGAAGGGCTGTTGCCCAAGGGGGGCGAGGACGACGGCTATGGCTGGCATGCGTTGCTGGCCGCCGTCTTCGGCAAGGAACAGGCACCGAAGCCCTTCTGCGTGAACGCCCGCCGCGGCCGGCCGCCCCAGATCCTGGCCTATACGCAACGGGATCCCGCCGCCCTGGAACAGACCGCTCGCGACTATGCCGATCCGCTTGCGCTGCAGGCGGCCGGGCTTGCCTCCGCGGGCCTCGCCGCCAAGCCCATGCCGGCGTTCGAAGCGGGGCGCCAGCTTGGATTTTCGGTCAAGGTCCGGCCCATCGTCCGGACCGACCGGGACGGGGACCGCCGCCGGAGTGCCGAGATGGACGCCTATGTGGCGGCGCTCCGGGCCGGCGACGGCACGGGAGAGCGGCCGGACCGGGCTGCCGTCTATTGTCGCTGGACCCGGGAAAAGCTGGCGGCGGGCGGCGCCGCCGTTCTCGACCTGCGCGTCCGGGGCGTGGACCAGGTGCTGGTCGTGCGGCGCGATGCCGCGCGTCGGCTGAAACCCGTACAGGGGCATGCGGCGAACCTTGCGGGCGTTCTGGAGGTGAGCGACGCTGAGCGGTTCGCGCATCTGCTTGCGCGCGGGGTCGGCCGCCACCGCGCCTTCGGATACGGCATGCTGCTGCTCGCGCCGGTATGAGCGGGGGCGGCGGATGCTGCACGGACGCCTGGGGCTCGAAACCGCCCGCGTGCCGCATGCCGACCGGCACGGGCTGATCTTCCTCGACCGGGGCCGGCTGTCGGTCGAGGACGGTTGCCTCACCTTCGATTGCGCCGGGGGCGGCATGACGCCGGCCGGCCGCTACGGCCTGCCGTATCAGGCGGTTTCGCTGGTGCTGATCGGCCCGGGGTCGTCGGTAAGTCACGACGCGCTGCGGCTGCTTGCCCGCCACGGAGTCGGGCTTGCGGCCTTCGGTGAGGATGGCGTGCGCTTCTACACCGCGATGCCGCTTCTTCCCGATTTCTCGCATCTTGCCCGCGCCCAGGCGCGCTTCTGGGCCGATGACCGGCGCGGGCGGCCGTTGGTCGCGCGCCGGATGTACGCGCTGCGCCTGGGCGAGGTTCTGCCCCACAAGGACATTGCCGTGCTGCGTGGGATCGAGGGGGCGCGGATGAAGGAGGTCTATCGGATCGCCGCCGATCGGGCAGGCATCCGCTGGCACGGCCGACGGTACGACCGTGCCAACCCATCTGCCGCCGACCTGCCGAACCAGGCCCTCAACCATGCAGCAAGCGCCGTGGAGGCGGCCGCGGCCATTGCCGTCGCGGCTACGGCGACCATCCCGCAGCTTGGCTTCATCCATGAGGATTCCGGGCAGAGCTTCGTTCTCGATATCGCGGACCTGGTTCGGGACACGGTGACGATCCCATGTGCCTTCAAGGCCGCGTCGCTTGCTCACAAGCGCCCCGACCAGACGGTGGAGCGCCTGACCCGGCGCCTTGTAGGTGAACGGCTGCGACGGGATCAGGTGATTCCGCGCCTGATCGACCACATCAAGACGATCCTGGCCGACCCCGCCGCGGCGGAGGACGATCGTCCCCTCTACAAGCAAAGGGCCGGGAAGAAGGAGGGCGTCGATGGCGATGACGGTCATCGTGACGCGTGACGTGCCCGACCGCACGCGCGGGTTCCTCGCCTCGATAATGCCGGAACCCGCACCCGGCGTTTACGCCGCCGGCAATCTCTCCCGAGCGGTTCGCGAACGGGCCTGGGCCGTCGTTTCTTCCTGGTACGCCGAGACCCGCCGCGGGTCCGTCGTCATGCTGTGGAAGGACGATCGTATGCCGGGCGGGTTGGGGATCGAGATCCTCGGCACCCCGCCGCGGCGCCTTGCCGATCTGGACGGCGTGCTTGTGTCGGTCTGGTAGCCGGCAGGGCTGTTCTTGGATAAAGTGAAGTGATAACAATCTCTTAGCTCCAAGAGGTTTCCCCGCCTGCGCGGGGATAGACCCGGCAGCGTGATATCCTTCCAGATCCGCTCACCGGTTTCCCCGCCTGCGCGGGGATAGACCCCCGAGGCCGGGACGCCCCCTGGTAGT
>JAJUFW010000561.1 GCA_029263555.1 Alphaproteobacteria bacterium | reverse complement strand
GGTAGACCTCTTCCATACGGTGGCTGATGTAGATGACGGCAATCCTCTCACGCTTCAGGCCGTCGATCACCTCGAACAGCTTTTCCGTCTCGCGCGTGGTCAGCGACGTCGTCGGCTCGTCCATCACGATGATCCGGGCATCGGCGCTGAGCGCACGAGCGATCTCGACCAGCTGACGTTCGCCGAGAGAAAGATCGCCCACCCGGGTCGCGGCCGAGAAACCGACGCCCAGCTTCTCCAGCACCGGCCTCGCGGCCTTCATCATCGCGCCGTGGTCGACGAAGCCGAAGCGCGACGGCTCACGGCCCAGGAACATGTTCTGGGCCACAGTGAGATTGGGCGAAAGCGACAGTTCCTGGTAGATGATGGCGATGCCGTTGGTCCGCGCGACCTTCGGGTCGCCGGGCGTCATCGGCCTGCCGGCAAGCAGGATCTCGCCTCCCGGATCGGGCATATATGCGCCGGACAGTATCTTCATGAGGGTCGACTTCCCGGCCCCGTTCTCTCCCATCAGCGCATGCAGCTCCCCGGCCTCCACGGTCAGCGAGACATTCTTGAGCGCCTGCACCGCCCCGAAGGACTTGGTGATGTTCCGCATTTCCAGGACCGGTGCGGCCCCGGCATCCTGTCGGGCGGCGGGTGTCATGGCGCGCCTGCCCCCGCCGGATGCCGCGACGCGGCGGACGGCTCCCTTTCCCGGCGCCTCTCGACCAATTCGCGCCAGGCCGTCCGGTATTCCGTGAGGTCCGGAAGCACGAGAGGCGCCACCTCGGCACAGGCGACCGGCCTCACCGCGACGCCCTTCGCCTCGTAGGCAAGAGCGGCGGCCCCGGTCGCCGAGCCTTCCGGCTGGTCGCTCGACAGGACCCGCTGCCTCGGCCGGAGCCGGGCCAGCGCCTCGGCATAGAAGCCCGTCCGGACCAGCCCGCCATCGACGATGATCGTGTTCGCCGATCCGATGAGGTCGAGGCAGTAATCCGTCATCAGGACGACATAGAGCAGGGCCAGGGCGACACGCTCGGCCTCCGTGCCGACCTGCCCGACGATCTCGCCCGCCGTCTCCGGCAACGGTCCGCCGACGGCGAAGCTGGGCAGGGCGAAGACCTTCCGGGTGATGACCGTCTTCAGTGCTTCGCCCGTGATTTCGGGAGGAGCGCCGTTCCGGATCACGTCGAATTCGCGCCCGCCCATGAACCGGATCGTCGGCGTCGGCGCCCCGTCGACCGTCACGTTCGTCAGCATGTCGCGCTTTTCGTCCAGGGCGTTGAGCGGGCAGTCGGTGTTGAAGATGATGACCCAGGTCCCGGTCGAGACGAGCGTGAAGGACCGGTGCCCCGCGGCCAGGTAGCGGTAGAACGCCGAGCTGGAGTCATGGACGCCATTGTGCACCGCGACCGCCCGCCGCCCGCCGGACGGAAGGACGATTTCGGCCTGCCCGAGTTCCGCCCCGGCCCGCGCGAAGGCCGGCATCTTCTCCCGCCAGCCCCGGACGTCGACGAGCGAGGAGAAATCGCGTCGGAGAGGTGCCCACAGATGGGAATGGCACCCGAGATAGGAGATCTCCGAGACGGCCACGCCACAGAAGCGCCAGGACCAGAACTGCGGATAGCCCAGTATGTGCCGGGTCCCGGCCAGCGCCCCGGGAGCCGCCCGTTCGACCCAAAGAAGATGCCGCGCGAGATTGAGCCCGAGCGGAAGCCGCGGCGAATAGGTTTCGGCAAAGTCCGGCAGAAGCGCGGCAATTTCCTGCGCGATCCCGTCCGGGACCTCCTGCTCGTAATCCAGGATCGGGTGGACCAGCCCCTTCCCGTCAACCAGGGCGAAGGTGCAGCCGTGGGCCGAGAACATCACCCCTTCGACGCCATGCCGGTCCACCGCATCGGCAAGGGATGCGTTCATCCAGGCAAGCAGCCGACCGTCATCCAGGACCCGCATGCCGTCCTGGTGGCGCCATTGCGGCGCCGTTCTTGCCTCGGTGAGGATCTCGCCGGCGGGCGAGAACACGAACAACTTGGAGTTCGTCTTTCCGAGGTCGAAGACGGCGAGCGGCGCAGTCATCCGGGGATTTCCTCCCTTCGTGCGATCAGGAGCGTGATGCCGGCCTCCTCGATCATGCGCGCGCTTTTGTCGGAAAGTCCGTCATCCGTGACCAGCGTACTGATCCGGGAAAGCGGCAGCACCACGTTGCGGGGACGCAAGGCGAACTTCCGGCTGTCGGCGAGGATGACGATCTCGTCTGCGCATTCGCTGAGCCCCCTGATCACCTGGACCAGAAGCGGATGGGATTCGAGGATCCCCTCCTCGCTGATCCCCTGCGCCCCCAGGAAGAACTTCGACGCATAGAAGGCAGGAGGCGGCGCCCCCACCGCATGGATGATGCCCGGTTCGCGGTGAAGCTCCCCGCCCGCGACGACCAGCTGGCCGGTGCCGTGCTCGCCCAGATGGGCGGCAAGGGGCATGGAGTTGGTGTAGATCTTCAGGTTCCGCCGCGCCAGTCGGGTCCCGAGATAATAGCAG
>JAJUFW010000440.1 GCA_029263555.1 Alphaproteobacteria bacterium | reverse complement strand
GGCACGTCCGGGGAGGTGCCGGAGGAGAAGCCCGGGGCCATAACGGAAAAGGGCGCCTGTGACAGGCGCCCAATTTCGGTTCGATCCGGCGTCCGGCTTACTTGATGCCGAAGTTCTTGAACTTCTGATTGAACTTGGCGACCTGACCGCCCCGGTCGGAGACGCGGTGCACGCCGGTCCACGCCGGATGCGACTTCGGATCGATGTCCAGGCGCAGCGTGTCACCCGCCTTGCCCCAAGTGGTGCGGGTCTTGAACTCCGAGCCGTCGGTCATGATGACCGTGATCTCGTGGTAGTCGGGATGGATGTCTGGCTTCATGGCGAAGGCTCTCCGAAAATCAGCGGCGGTGTATAGCGGAGCAGGGGCGACGACGCAACCCCCGGCGATGCGACTCTGCGTCCCCCGGACCCCCTTCGCTTGTTGCGGGTGGGCATGGCTGCTATATCACCGGCAATTATCCATCCGCCCAGTACCACCCGCTGCCGGCCCGGTTCCTCCGGCTTCTGTGCCGGCAGGCGGAGACGAGGCCAGATTGTTCCGCGAGACAAGCTACATGGAAGCCGATGCCAGGGGCACGAAGGCTCCGCCGGCCGGGCGCGCGAAGCGCCCTGATCTTCGCCCGCTGCGCCGGCTCCTGCCCTATCTCGCGCCGTACAAGGGGGCGGTCGGGGGCGCGGCGGTCGCCCTGGTGCTTGCGGCCGGAACGGTGCTCGGCCTCGGCGCGGGGCTGCGCGCCCTGGTCGACCGCGGATTCGCCGCCGGCGACGCCGCGCTTCTGAACCAGGCGCTCCTGGTCCTGTTCGGGGTGATCGTGCTCCTTGCCGGGGCCAGCTATGCCCGATTCTATCTCGTCTCATGGATCGGCGAGCGGGTGATCGCCGATATTCGCCGCGCGGTCTATTCCCGGGTGATTGGGCTCGACACCGGGTTCTTCGAAACCAACAAGACCTCCGAGATCATTTCCCGCCTGACCGCCGACACGACGGTGCTGCAGGGCGTCGTCGGATCGTCCGTGTCGATCTTCCTGCGCAACCTCCTGACCTTCGTGGGCGGCGTCGCCATGCTGCTGGTGACCAGCCCGAAGCTGACGGGGCTGGTGGCCCTGGTCGTCCCGCTGGTCGTCGTCCCGATCCTCGTCTACGGGCGGCGGGTGCGACGGCTGAGCCGCGAGAGCCAGGACCGGATCGCCGAGGTCGGGGCGACCATCGACGAGAGTCTTCACGGCATCCGCACGGTGCAGGCGTTCGGACGGGAGGCCCTCGAGTGCGAGCGATTCACCGGTGCCGTCGAAGGGGCGTTCCGGACGTCCATCCGCCGCGTCAAGGCCCGGGCGCTGCTGACGGCGATCGTCATCCTGATGGTCTTCGGGGCGGTCGGAACGGTGCTGTGGATCGGCGGGCACGACGTGCTTGCGGGCCGGATTACGGCCGGCGAGCTGTCCGCCTTCGTGTTCTATTCGGTCGTGGTCGCGGGTTCTGTCGGTTCCCTGTCGGAAATCCTGGGCGAGCTGCAGCGCGCCGCCGGTGCTGCGGAGCGGCTGTTCGAGCTGATCGAGACCCGAAGCGCCATCGCCGCCCCGGCCGATCCGGCGCCCCTGCCGGTTCCGCCGAAGGGCGCGATCCGGTTCGACCAGGTGACCTTCCACTATCCCTCGCGTCCCGCGGAATCCGCCCTGACCGCCTTCGACCTGGACGTCGCGCCGGGCGAATCGGTCGCGCTCGTCGGCCCATCGGGCGCCGGCAAGACGACCGTGTTCCAGCTTCTCCTGCGCTTCTATGATCCGCAGCAGGGGCGCGTGTTCCTGGACGGCGTCGACATCCGCACGGCCGATCCGGCGGAGGTGAGGGCGCGGATCGGGCTCGTGCCCCAGGACCCGACGATCTTTTCAACCAGCGCTTACGAGAACATCCGCTACGGCCGGCCCGAGGCGACCGAGGACGAGGTCCGCGCCGCTGCGGCAGCGGCCAATGCGCTGGACTTCATCGAGGCGCTGCCGGACGGATTCGCAACCCATCTCGGCGAGCGCGGGGTGCGGCTTTCCGGCGGCCAGAGGCAGCGGATCGCGATCGCGCGCGCCATTCTGCGCGATCCCGCGATCCTGCTCCTGGACGAAGCGACCAGCGCGCTCGACGCCGAAAGCGAAAGAGTGGTGCAGGCGGCGCTCGAGCGCCTCATGCGCGACCGGACGACCATCGTCATCGCGCACCGGCTGGCGACGGTACAGAACGTCGACCGTATCGTCGTCATCGACGGCGGCCGTCCGGTCGCGAGCGGCACCCATGCCGAGCTGATCCGGCAGGGCGGGCTTTATGCCCGGCTGGCGTCGCTGCAGTTCGATCTCCCGCGCGAGGTCGCCGGGCATTCCCCGAACGGTCGCAAGTTCAGCGGCGAGGCGATCCGCTAACGCTGGTCCAGCTTCAGCTCGATCCGGCGATTGCGCTCGTAAGCGGCTTCGGTATCGGCGGGGTCCAGCGGCTGCTGGTCGGCGAACCCGGCCGCCGCGAGGCGCTCCGGCGGCACGCCCTGGTCGATCAGGAACTTCACGACCTCGGTCGCGCGGGCGGTCGACAGCTCCCAATTCGACGGGAAGGCGAAGGTGTTGATCGGCCTCCTGTCCGTGTGGCCGTCGACGCGCAGCACCCAGTCGATATCCGGCGGGAAATCCCGGGCAATCTCCATCAGCGTCGACGCGAGCTCCGCCAGGCGTTCGCGCCCGCTCGGCTGCAGGGTCGCGGAGGCGGAGGGGAACAGCACCTCCGACTGGAAGACGAAGCGGTCGCCCACGACCCGGATGTCGTCGCGTTCGCCCAGGACCTCACGCAGCCGGCCGAAAAACTCCGACCGGTAGCGGCTCAGCTCCTCGACCCGGCGGACCAGGGCCTGGTTGAGCCGGGCGTTGAGATTGGCGATCTCGATGTCCCGGTCCCTGACGGTTTCTTCCGACGCGCCGAGGGCGGCCTCGACCCTTTGCAACTGGTCCCGCAGGGCGTTGATCTGATCGGTGAGCATGGCGATGCGGGCCTGCGCCTGGGTGCCGAGCCGGCTCTGCTCGTCCAGGGCTGCCTCGGTATTCGCAAGGGTGGCGACCAGCTCCTCGATCCGGATGTCACGGGTCTCGACCTCCCGCTGGGCCAGCGTCGTCCTTTCCTCGGCGTCGCTCAGCCGGGCCTCCAGGACCTTGCTGCGGTCGCGCAGGGCCGACAGCTCCTCCATC
>JAJUFW010000450.1 GCA_029263555.1 Alphaproteobacteria bacterium | reverse complement strand
TGAAGGTCGATCTGGTCTACAGCCGGCTGCCGCGCCGCGCCCAAATCTGGGTCGAGATCCTGGGCACGATCTTCTTCCTGCTCCCGTTCTGCCTGATCACCATCCATCTCTCCTGGCCGATCGTCGTTGCCAAGTTCGTGAGCGGCGAGGTGTCGAACAACACCGGCGGCCTGCCTCTCTGGCCCGCCTGGGTACTGATCCCGGCCGGTTTCGGCCTCCTCGCGCTCCAGGGCGTGTCGGAGCTGATCAAGCGAATCGCCATTCTGCGGGGAAGCCTCCCCGACCCGGTGGCGAAGGCCGACGCCGAAGCCGCAGCGCTCTGAGCGGGGACCGGAACGATGATTGCCTTCGTCGCGGAAAATCTCGCGCCCATCATGTTCCTGTCGCTGGTGGTCGTGCTGCTGCTGGGATATCCGGTGGCGTTCGCGCTGGCCTTCGTCGGCTTCGGCTTCGGCTTCGTCGGCATCGAGCTGGGCCTCCTGTCGCCGAATCTCTTCGGGGCCGTTCCGGACCGGATTTTCGGGCAGATGTCGAACGAGACGCTGCTGGCCATTCCCTTCTTCACCTTCATGGGCCTGGTGCTCGAGCGAAGCGGCATGGCCGAGGATCTGCTCGACACGATCGGCCAGCTATTCGGTCCGATCCGGGGCGGCCTAGCCTACGCCGTCATCGTCGTCGGCGCGATCCTGGCGGCCACGACCGGCGTGGTCGCCGCCTCGGTCATGGCGATGGGCCTGATCTCGCTGCCCATCATGCTGCGCTACGGTTACGACCGCAGGATCGCATCGGGAGCCATCGCAGCCTCGGGCACGCTGGCGCAGATCGTTCCTCCGAGCCTGGTGCTCATCGTGCTGGCCGACCAGCTCGGCCGCTCGGTAGGCGACATGTACAAGGGCGCGCTGGTCCCCGGCCTTCTGCTGGTCGCGATCTACGCCGGCTACATCCTCCTCATGTCCTTTCTCCAGCCGAAGAGCGTTCCGGCGCTGCCGCCCGAGGCCCGTACGCTGCGCGGCTGGACCCTGGCCTGGAAGGTCGTGACCTCCCTCGTCCCTCCGCTGGTCCTGATCTTTCTCGTTCTGGGCACCATCTTCATCGGACTTGCGACCCCGACCGAAGGCGGCGCGATGGGAGCGGTCGGGGCCCTGGTGCTCGCGATCGCCAACCGCCGCCTGGACCTGCCGACCCTCAAGTCTGCGCTCTATTCGACTGCGAAGTTGTGTTCCTTCGTGATCTTCATCCTGCTGGGCGCGCGCGTCTTTTCGCTGACGTTCTACGGCGTGAACGGCCATGTCTGGGTCGAACACCTGATGACCGCGGTCCCCGGCGGGGAGACGGGCTTCCTGATCGTCGCCAATCTGCTGGTGTTCTTCCTGGCCTTCTTCCTCGACTATTTCGAGCTGGCTTTCATCATCATCCCGCTGCTGGCGCCGGTCGCGGACAGCCTGGGCATCGACCTGATCTGGTTCGGGGTCATCCTGGCGATCAACATGCAGACCTCGTTCATGCATCCGCCCTTCGGCTTCTCCCTCTTCTTCCTGCGGTCGGTCGCGCCGACCCGCGCCTACAAGGACAAGATCACGGGGCAGATCATCGAGCCGGTCCGGTCGGAACAGATCTACATGGGCGCGCTGCCGTTCCTGGGGATCCAGCTGGCGATGGTCGCGCTCGTCATCGCCTTCCCGCAGCTCGTCACCCACTACAAGGCGGGGCAGATCGTGGTGGATCCCGCGACCATCCAGATCAACGTGCCGATGCCCGGCGCCGGCGGCGAGAACCCGTTCGGCACGCCCGCGGCACCGTTCGGCGCCCCCCAGCCGCCCTCCTTCGGCGACCAGCCCCCCGCCTTCGGCGCATCGACGGCCCCGACGTTCGGCGCTCCGCCGCCGAGCTTCGGCGTACCGTCCGACGCAACTCCCCCCAACCCGCAATGAGAATTGACGGTGGCCAGCCCACCGGCAATCGGATCGTTCCCGCAACCGCAGCCGAACGGACCCGGCCCCATGGCCCCGAACGGCCGCAATAATCCAGGCAGAGGAGGAAACATGCCGAACGAATTCAACCGTCGTGGCTTTCTGACCAAGGGCGCGCTCGCCGGCGCGGCCACGGCCGCCGGCGCGACCATCGCCGCCCCGGCCATCGCCCAGGGGCTGCCGACCATCCGCTGGCGCCTCACCTCGGGCTTCCCGAACAATCTCGATACGATCTACGGCGGCGCCGTCGTCATGGCCGAGGCGCTCTCCGCCATCACCGAGGGCAAGTTCCAGATCCAGGTCTTCCAGGCCGGCGAACTGATCCCGGGGCCCCAGGCGATCGACGCGGTCCAGAGCAACACGGTCGAGATCGCCCATACCTGCGGCTACTATTTCACCGGCAAGAACCCGACCTTCGCGATCGGCTCGACCATTCCGTTCGGCCTCAACGGCCGCCAGCAGAACGCCTGGCTCTATCATGGCGGCGGCAACGAACTCTATGACGAGTTCCTGTCCGAGTACGGCATCGTCGCCAAGCCGGGCGGCAGCACCGGCGCGCAGATGGGCGGCTGGTTCCGCAAGGAGATCAACAGCCTTGCCGACCTCAACGGCGTGAAGATGCGCATTGCCGGCGTCGCCGGCGAGGTCATGTCGCGTCTGGGCGTCGTCCCGCAGCAGCTTCCGGGCGGCGACATCTATCCGGCGCTGGAGCGCGGGACGATCGACGCGGCGGAATGGGTCGGGCCTTACGACGACGAACGCCTGGGCTTCCACCAGATCGCGCCCTACTACTACTACCCGGCCTTCTGGGAAGGCGGCCTGACGATCCACTTCTTCATCAACAAAGCCGAGTACGAAGCGCTGCCGGAGCCCTACAAGGCCGCCCTCGACACGGCCTGCAAGGCCGCCAACCTGAACATGCAGGCGCTTTACGACGTGAAGAACACGGCGGCGATCCGCTCGCTCGTCGCCAAGGGCGTACAGCTGCGCCCGCTGCCGCGCGACGTAATGGACGCGGCCTACAAGGCGGCCTTCGAGCTTTACGACGAGTACAGCGCCAACATTCCGGCCTGGGCGAAGATCTACCCGAGCTGGAAGAAGTTCCGCGACGAGTCCTACGAGTGGTTCCGCGTCGCGGAGTACAGCTACGACAGCTACGGCTACGCCGCGCAGGCGGCCGGC
>JAJUFW010000655.1 GCA_029263555.1 Alphaproteobacteria bacterium | reverse complement strand
ATCGGCTATTACGACACGCGGTGGGAGGAAATGATCCCCCGGATCTTCGACGGCACCGTCGAGATCCTGCGGGAGCTGCAGGCCCGCGGCCCGGTCTACGCGATCACCAATTTCTCGGCGGAGAAGTTCCGGCGCGCGAAAGAGCTGTGGCCCTTCCTGGCAGAGTTCGACGGCTGCATCGTGTCGGGCGAATGCCGGCTCCTGAAGCCGGACCCGGCGATCTACCGGCTGCTCTGCGACCGATACGGGCTCGAGGCCAGGCGCTGCCTCTTCATCGACGATGTCGCCCACAACGTCGAAGGTGCCCGCGCCGTCGGAATGCAGGCCGTCCAGTTCCAAAGTCCGGAGCAGTTGCGGGAGGAACTGGCCCGGCTGGGCATGCTGGACTGAGCCCGGCCGTCCGGATGGACGATCACGGGCCGACGAGTTCGAAGAAGGCCGATCGCGTTTCGGCCGCGTTCGGCCCGACCAGCACCTCGAACCGCCCTGGCTCGGGCCCGAAGGTCATGTCGCGCCGCCAGAAGGAGAGGTCCCGGTCGGTGAGATCGAAGCGGACGGTCCCCGTCTCACCGGACCGGAGGGTCACCCGACGAACGCCCTTCAACTCCATCACCGGCCGGGTGACGCTGCCGACCAGGTCCCGGACATAGAGCTGAACGGTTTCCGTCCCGACCCGGTCGCCGGTATTGGTCACGTCGACGGAAATGCCGAGCCGGCCGCCCCGGGCAAGAGTCTCGCGATCCGGACGCGGGGGCCCGATCTCGAAATCGGTGTAGGAAGAAAGGCCCCAGCCGAACGGATAGAGCGGGTCGTTCGGCAGATCGAGATAGCGGCTGGTGTAGTGCGACCCGGATGCCGGCCGCCCGGTCGGCTTTGCGTCATGGTGCACGGGAATCTGGCCGACCGCGCGCGGGAACGAGATGGGCAGCCTTCCGGTCGGCTCCGCCCGGCCGAACAGGACATCGGCGATGGCATCCCCCGCTGCCGTTCCCGGGAACCATGCCTGGAGCAGCACGGGCACGGCCTCGCGCAGCGCCGTCAGCGTGAGCGGCCGGCCGCTGAACAGCACCACGGCGATCGGGCGTCCGGTCGCCGCCACCGCCCTGGCGAGGGCGAGTTGATCGCCCGGAAGCCCGATATCGGCGCGGCTCGCCGCCTCGCCGCTCATGCCCGCCCGCTCGCCCAGCGCCAGGACCACGGCCGAGGCCTTTTCGGCAACGGCGATCGCACGCGCAATGTCCTGGGCGGAGGATCGTTCGATTTCGCCCGCCGGCTCGACCAGGACGCGGGTACCGGGCGCGACCGCGCGCCGCACGCCGTCGGCCAGGGTCGAGGCCTGGGCGGGATCCCCGGCGCCCGCCCACGGCCCCAGCATGGAGGCGGCGTCGTGCGCCAGCGGGCCGATGACCGCGATTGCCGGCATGTCGGATTCGAAAGGCAGCACGTTGCCCTCGTTCTCCAGCAGCACCAGGGATTGCCGCGCGATGCGGCGCGCGGCGTCCAGATGCTCGGCGGTCAGGGTCTGCGTGCGCTCCCGTTCGGGATCGCTGTACCGGAAGGGATCGTCGAACAGCCCGAGCGCCGCCTTCAGCTTCAGCACCCGACGGACCGCCCGGTCGACCGACGCCATCGGAATCCGGCCCGCCTCGACTAGGCGCGGCAGTTCGGCCAGGAACAGGCCGCCCTGCATGTCGATGTCGGTCCCCGCCGTGAAGGCAAGGCGCGCCGCGTCCCGGTCGTCGGCAGCGATGCCGTGGGCCTTCAATTCGGGGATCGCCGTGTAGTCGCTGACGACGACGCCCCCGAACCCCCATTCGCCTCTCAGGACGTCCTCGATCAGCCAGGCATTCGCGGTCGCCGGAACGCCGTCGAGATCGTTGAAGCCCGGCATCACCGCCGCCACGCCCGTCTCGGTCGCGGCCCGGAAAGGCGGCAGATACGTCTCCCGGAGCACACGTT